>JAJPYQ010000031.1 GCA_021204865.1 Prevotellaceae bacterium
TACCGTGGGTTTTCAACCCACGGCTACTCGTATTGAACCCCCTCTGGGGGTTCTCCTTAACCATACGAAAAGATGGCGAGGTTCTCACGATAACTTGGCAAAGACATCACGAGAAAATGCAAAGATAACCGCAGACGATGTGCATTGTCTCGGGCAGGCGATTGATTTGTCGTGGATGGTCAATGGCAAAGATGCCGTGAGACAATTACAAGCGACCACATAGTCTTTTCCTCATACCCGCACTATTTGCCATCAAAACCCCCAGCGGGGGTTTAAGAAGAGTAGCCGTGGGTTAAGCGAAGCGATACCCTCGGATTCGGCGTTAGCCAAGTTGAGTGCCAGAGGTACTCAACGCTCGAGGAAGCGAGAGCAAACGAACTCTTTCGATTTACCGAGCGCAGCCGAGCCTCGCCGAAGGCAACCCTTTTGCCAACGTTGGTGGAAGATGTTGAGTACCTCCGGCACTCAATAGGTGCGATGCACCTTACCGTGGGTTTTCAACCCACGGCTACTCGTATTGAACCCCCGTTGGGGGTTCTCCTTAACCGTACGAAAAGATGGCGAGGTTCTCACGATAACTTGGCAAAGACTTCACGAGAAAATGGCAAAGACATCACGAGGAATTGCGTTAAACATCACGAGGCGTTGCCTAAGACATCACGAAGCGTTTGCAGGATGTCCGCAGACAATGTGCAACGTCTCGGGCGGTCGACGAAAAAAGTCGGCGCGACTTTCGGGAAAAGAATGCGCGACTTTTAAGAAAAGAATGCGCGACTTTTAAGAAAAGAATGCGCGGTCGTTTCCACCGCCTCGCACGGGTTAGTGAGATGGTTCACAGAACATCCACAAAAACCAGCCTCCCCTACCTCTTATTGCCCTAATTTATTTATCTTTGCACCCACGAAATCACAAAGGAGGAGACACATAACGATATGGCGTTAAAAGCAGGTATTGTGGGACTGCCAAACGTGGGGAAGTCCACTTTGTTCAACTGTTTGTCGAGCGCTAAGGCGCAAGCTGCCAATTTCCCTTTCTGCACCATCGACGCACAATTAGGGCAAGTGAGCGTGCCTGACGAGAGATTGACGCGGCTCGCCGAATTGGTTCACCCGGGACGTATCGTGCCTGCCGTCTGCGACATAGTGGACATAGCCGGACTTGTTAAGGGCGCGAGCAAGGGAGAAGGCTTGGGAAACCAATTCCTCGCTAACATTAGGGAGTGCGACGCTATAATCCACGTGCTTCGCTGCTTTGACAACGACAACATCGTGCATGTCGACGGCAGCGTTGACCCAGTGCGCGACAAAGAGATAATAGACATTGAGCTGCAGCTCAAGGACTTGGACTCCGTGGAGCAGCGAATCAAGCGGGTGGAGAAAGCGGCGAAAGTGGGCGGAAGCAAGCAGGCGAAGACGGAACTCGACGTGCTTGAGGCTTACCACAAGGCGCTCGCGGAGGGAAAGAGCGCAAGAACTGTGACATTCGATACGGAAGATGAGATTGAAGCCGCCAAGGGCTTGTTCCTGCTCACCACGAAACCTGTCCTTTACGTGTGTAACGTTGACGACAAGAGTGCGGCTCACGGCAACCATTACACCGAGGCGGTGGCGAAAGCCATAGAGGGCGAGAACGCAGGCATGCTGATAATCAGCGCACAGACCGAAGCTGACATAGCAGAACTCGACAGCTATGAGGAGAAGCAGCTGTTTCTCGCTGACATAGGACTTGAGGAGAGCGGCTGCAATCGCTTGATAAAAGCCATCTACAGCCTGCTTAACCTTCAGACATTCCTTACGGCGGGCGAGATGGAAGTAAAGGCGTGGACGTTCCGCCGCGGCTGGAAAGCTCCGCAGTGCGCAGGGGTAATCCACACCGATTTCGAGAAGGGATTCATCCGCGCCGAGGTGATAAAATACGAAGACTATATTAAGTACGGCAGCGAAGCCGCAGTGCGCGAGGCCGGGAAAATGGGAGTTGAGGGGAAGGACTACGTGGTGCAGGACGGAGACATCATGCACTTCCGCTTCAACGTTTAGCAGATATTTCGCCCGATGTCCGCAGAGTTTCTCTTTATTTATTGGAATCCCGACGTGGTGGCCTTCCATCTCGGAACGTTTGCCGTGCGCTGGTACTCGATATGTTGGTGCGTGGGCTTGCTGGCTGTCTACCTGCTCGCGGGGCGGCTCTATAGGGAGCAGGGCATTGCGGAAGAGAAGTTCGAGCCGCTGTTCCTGTATTGTTTCGTCGGAATACTTGTGGGCGCGAGGCTCGGTCACTGCTTGTTCTACGAGCCTGGCTACTATCTGACGCACCCCGTTGAAATGATACTTCCCGTCCGTCACGACGCGGGGGGCTGGCATTTCGTAGGCTACGAGGGACTGGCAAGCCACGGAGGCACGCTCGGAATGATGCTTGCCCTATGGATTTACGTGCGGAGAATGAAGCTCCGGCCGCTTACCGTTCTCGACAACATAGGCATTGTGACACCCGTTTGCGCCTGTGCCATCCGCCTCGGCAACCTTATGAACAGCGAGATAATAGGCAAGCCGACTGACGTGCCTTGGGCGTTCATCTTCGAGAGAGTGGACGAGATTCCGCGACATCCGGGGCAACTTTACGAGGCGCTGTGCTACGCACTCTTCTTCGTCGTGGGGTGGATTCTCTACAGACTAATGCCAAAGAGGGTAGGGACGGGCTTCTTTTTCGGCTTGTGCCTGACGCTTATTTTCCTAAGCCGCATAGTCATCGAGTGGTTCAAAGAGAACCAGGAAGAGTTTGAAAGTGGGATGTGGCTGAACATGGGGCAGCTCCTGAGCATCCCCTTCGTGGTGGTTGGCGTTTACTTCGTGGTGCGCGGGCTGAGAGCAAGTGTGAACAATCAGAAAACAAAGCGATAAATCATGGCAAAGAAACCGAACCAAGGCACTATTTGTGTGCAGAGCGGCTGGCGGCCCAAGAACGGCGAGCCGAGAATGCTGCCTATCTTCCAGAGCACAACCTTCAAGTATGACGACAGCGACCAGATGGCTCGGCTGTTCGACCTTAAGGACACGGGATATTTCTATACTCGTCTTCAGAACCCGACCAACGACACGGTGGCTGACAAGATTAAGGAATTGGAGGGAGGCGTGGCGGCTATGCTCACATCTTCGGGGCAAGCCGCCAGTTTCTATTCTGTCTTCAACATTTGCGAAGCGGGAAGTCACTTCATTGCCAGCAATAACATCTACGGGGGTACGTATAATCTCTTCGGCGTCACAATGAAGAAATTGGGGATAGACTGCACGTTTTTCGACCCGGACTGCACGGATGAGGAGATAGAACGCCTGATAAAACCCAACACCAAGTGTATTTTCGGCGAAACTATATCGAACCCAGGCTGCCACGTCTTCGACATTGAGCGTTTTGCCCGCATGGCGCACCGCCACGGCCTGCCGCTAATCATCGACAACACGTTTGCGACTCCCATAAACTGCCGACCGATAGAGTGGGGGGCTGACATAGTTATTCACTCAACCACTAAGTATCTTGACGGGCACGCCACGAGCGTTGGCGGTTGCATAGTGGACAGCGGCAACTTCGACTGGCTTGCCCACGCAGAAAAGTTCCCTGGTCTATGCCAACCGGACGAGTCGTATCACGGCTTGACATACGCAAAAGCTTTCGGAAAGAATGCATTCATCACCAAGGCAACCGCTCAGATAATGCGCGACCTCGGCTCTATCCAAAGCCCGTTCAACGCTTTCCTTCTGAACTTGGGCATAGAGACTTTGCACCTTCGTATGCAGAGACATTGCGAGAATGCAAAGCGTGTGGCGGAATTTCTCTCTAAGAACGAGAAGGTGGCGTGGATAAGCTATCCGGGATTACCTACAGACAAATACTACAGTCTCGGGCAGAAATACCTGCCCGAAGGCTCTTGCGGAGTGATTGCCTTCGGCTTGAAGGGAGACCGCGAGACGGCTATCAAATTCATGGACTCGCTCAGGATGATAAGCATAGTAACGCACGTGGCGGACGCTCGCACCTGCGTCTTGCATCCCGCCAGCCATACTCATCGCCAATTGTCTGAGGATCAATTGCGCGCGGCTGGCATAGCGCCCGACCTCATCCGCCTTTCTGTTGGCATAGAAGACGTGGAGGACATCATTGCGGACATAAAGCAAGCTCTCGGAGAATAGCGAGTACCTTTGGCACTCATTTGGTCGTGCCGAACAACCGTGGGCTACAGCCCACAATGCGCCCCAAAGGGATAGCATTTATCATAGTATAGCCCCGTCGGGGTTCGCTCCTGACAATCGGCCGTAGCTCGTTGCGAATATGGGTCGTACCTTCGGCACAAATCGGACTAACGTCCCATACCGGGGGTTCCGCTTCGCTTAACCCCCGGCTACGCATATGCAGCCCCTTCGGGGCTTCTCCCAAACGCATTCGCCAATGTCTCGCTATGTTTTCGCCATCGTCCCGCAATGTTTTCGCCATCGTCCCGCAATGTTTTCACCATCGTCCCGCAATGTTTTCGCCATCGTCTCGGGTGGATGATTGATTCGTCACGTTAGTCACGAATAAACCCCGAAGGGGTTCTACTATGATAGCCGCTTGCCTTTAGGCTGGCGGTAAACGCGGATAGCGTTTGAAGAGTGCCGACGGTACTCTCTATTCTCCGCAGAGATAGGGTAAGGCAGATAGCGAGCCCCACCTAAGGGCACACTTAGTTCTGCGAGTTACAAGCAGAGACGCACGTGGAAGAATGCCGAATCCACGTGCGTCTGCCGCTTGTCGGAGGGTAAATTTCGCCTTGTAACTTGCTAATTTAATGGGAAAAATCTAATTTTGCCCGTTGCGGTTTTCCCAAAAAGACGCTACAGAAGAGATGGCAAACGAGGCGCAAACTCCCATGATGAAACAGTTCTTCGAACTGAAGAGCAAGCATCCTGATGCCATACTTCTGTTTCGCTGCGGGGATTTCTATGAGACTTACGGCGAGGATGCCGCCACAGCCGCGAAAATTCTCGGCATAACCCTTACAAAAAGAAACAATAAAGGGGAGGCGGAGACCGCTATGGCCGGCTTCCCTCACCATGCGCTCGACACCTATTTGCCTAAACTCATAAGGGCCGGTCGACGTGTGGCCATCTGCGACCAACTGGAAGACCCTAAGAAAACGAAAAGCTTGGTGAAGCGCGGCATCACGGAGCTTGTGACCCCGGGCATAGCTATGAGCGACAACGTTCTTAACCACAAGGAGAACAATTTCCTCGCGGCAGTTCACTTTGGCAAAGCGGTCTGCGGCATAGCTTTCCTCGACATAAGCACGGGGGAGTTCCTTACCGCTGAAGGAACTGCCGAATACATTGACAAACTCATAGCTAACTTCGCACCGAAAGAGATACTGTACGAGCGGGGGAAAAAGGCGCTTTTCGAGAATCTCTTCGGCACGAAACACTGCACGTTCGAGCTGGAGGACTGGATTTTCACCGAGCAAACGGCAATGAAGAAGCTGCTCCGGCACTTCGAGGTGAAGAACCTTAAGGGATTCGGTGTGGACCATCTGCATAATGGCATCGTGGCTTCGGGCGCGATATTGCAGTACCTCGAGATAACCCAGCATCTTCAGACACGACACATCAGCAGTCTGGCGCGAATAGAAGAAGAGAAATTCCTCCGGCTCGACAAGTTCACGATAAGAAGCCTGGAGCTTATCAGTCCGATGAATGAGGACGGGAAATCGCTGACCGACGTGATTGACCGCACCATCACGGCTATGGGCGCAAGAATGCTCAGGCGGTGGATCGTGTTCCCTCAGAAGGACGTGCGGGTGATTAACCAAAGGCTTGACGTGGTGGACTGCATGTTCAAAAGCCCCTCGCTGCGGGTTTTGCTCGACGAGCAGCTGCACCGCATAGGAGACCTCGAGAGGATTATCTCAAAAGTGGCGGTGGGCAGGGTGAGTCCTCGTGACATTGTGCAGCTGAGGATTGCGCTCGACGCGATAGAGCCTATTAAGAATGCGTGCCAGCAAGCGGAGAACGAGACGCTGAAGCTAATAGGTGAACAGTTGAACACGTGCGCCTCCATCCGAGAACGCATTAAACGGGAGATTCAGCCCGACCCGCCTCTCAGCGTGAACAAGGGGAACGTGATTAACAACGGTGTAAGCACTGAGCTGGACGAACTGCGGGACATCTCTTACCACAGCAAGGAACATCTCCTGAAGATACAGCAGAGGGAGAGCGAGAAGACGGGTATCGTAAGCCTGAAGATAGGCTATAACAACGTCTTTGGCTACTATCTGGAGGTGCGCAACACGTTTAAGGACCAGGTGCCGCCCGAATGGATTCGCAAACAGACACTGGCGCAGGCGGAGCGCTACATAACGGAAGAGCTGAAGGAATATGAAGAGAAAATCCTGGGGGCCGCAGACCAAATCCTTTCACTCGAGACAAAGATCTTCAACGACTTGGTGCTTGCGCTCGCCGACTTCACCGAACAAATCCAAATTGACGCTAATCTTATAGCAAGGCTCGACTGCTTGCTCTCTTTCTCCACGGCTGCCAAGGAGAATTCTTACATACGTCCCGTCGTGGATGACACTGACATTATAGATATACGTGCGGGCCGTCACCCTGTGATAGAGAAACAATTGCCAACGGGCGAGCGGTACGTGCCAAACGACGTGTATCTCGACACGCAAAAGCAGCAGATAATTATCATCACAGGTCCGAACATGGCGGGAAAGAGTGCCTTGCTTCGTCAAACTGCCTTAATAACTTTGATGGCGCACATAGGGAGTTTCGTGCCAGCCGAGCGGGCTCACATCGGAATTGTGGACAAGATATTCACCCGCGTCGGGGCGAGCGATAACATTTCTATGGGGGAAAGCACCTTCATGGTAGAGATGAGCGAGGCGGCAAGCATACTGAACAATCTCTCGCAGCGGTCGCTCGTACTGTTCGACGAGCTTGGCCGTGGCACCAGCACATACGACGGAATCTCAATTGCCTGGGCTATCGTGGAATATATTCACGAGAACAGTCATTGCCATCCACGCACGCTTTTCGCCACTCACTACCACGAGCTGAACGAGATGGCTGCCAGCTATCCACGCATAAAGAACTATAACGTGAGCGTGAAGGAGGCGGACGGCAAGGTGGTTTTCCTGAGAAAACTGGAGCCGGGCGGCAGCGAACACTCCTTCGGCATACACGTGGCGAGGCTCGCAGGCATGCCGAGCTCCATCACCCATCGGGCGGACGAGGTGCTCAAACAGCTGGAACAGACGAAAAACTCTGAGGTGAATGGCAAGATAGCTATAACGACGAGGCAGGACGGAATGCAGCTCAACCTCTTCCAACTGGACGACCCTGTGCTCAGGCAAGTGCGGGACGAGATACTCGACATTGACATCAATAACCTGACACCGCTGGAAGCCCTCAACAAACTCAGCGAGATAAAGCGGATTGTCACGGATAAATAAACAGAAAACCAAGGGGCTCTTTTCTCAAAGAACCCCTCGTTCAGCTTAATGAAAAGCTTGGTTTTTACCCAATAACTAATACTTAACTAAAATAACTTACCTTATCAAAAACTAAAACCAATATTCTTTTTCCAAAAATTCTTTTTACCTTGTCAAAACTAACTGCCTATTCGTCCGTCTCACGGTGCAAAGGTAGAGAGATTTCTCTCTGGCGCAACGGCAAAGAACTGGAATTGCAGAAAATCGCACACTTTATTGACTTATGTCAAAACCTGCGGCCTGAGGGGCGGGAGTAGGGGAGGGTGGGGGAGCGATATATGCAGTTGGAGTTGTTGGGCTTACTGCCTTTTTGCTTAACTTTGCAGGCGCTAAACAAGGCTTAAACAAGGTAGCGCAATGGCTAAGGAATACAATTTCAGGGAGATTGAGAAGAAGTGGCACGAGAGGTGGCAGCGAGAGGAAACCTACAAAGTGAGGGAAGACCAGAGCCGCCCCAAGTTCTACGTGCTTAATATGTTTCCCTATCCCTCGGGAGCGGGCTTGCATGTGGGGCATCCCTTAGGCTACATCGCCAGCGACATATATGCGAGGTACAAACGTCAGCAGGGCTTCAACGTGCTTAACCCTATGGGCTACGACGCTTACGGCTTGCCTGCTGAGCAATACGCCATACAGACTGGGCAGCACCCCGAGAAGACAACCCAGCAGAACATAGACAAATATCGTGAGCAGCTTGACAAGATCGGCTTCAGCTTCGACTGGAGCCGCGAGGTGCGCACCTGTGACCCGGCCTACTACAAGTGGACTCAGTGGGCCTTCGAGCGTATGTTCAACTCGTTTTTCTGCAACAAATGTCAGAAGGCTCAGCCTATAGAGAAGCTCATCTCTTGGCTGGAGGAGCATGGCACCGAGGGGCTTGACGCTGCAGAGACGGAGGAACTTCGGTTCTCTGCCGCTGAGTGGAGGGCTATGTCCGAGAAGGAAAAGAACGACACTCTGATGAACTGGCGCATAGCTTTCCTTGGAGAGACGATGGTAAACTGGTGTCCTGAGCTTGGCACTGTGCTTGCGAACGACGAGGTGGTGGACGGAGTGAGCGAACGGGGCGGCTATCCTGTGGAGCAGAAGCGCATGCGTCAGTGGTGCCTTCGTGTGAGCGCATACTCCCAACGCTTGCTTGACGGGCTGGAAACTCTGCAGTGGAGCGAGTCAATCAAAGAGACGCAGCGCAACTGGATAGGCAGGAGCGAGGGCGCGGAGGTGCGGTTCAGGGTGGCGGACTCTGAAGAGAGTTTCACAATCTTCACTACGAGGGCAGACACTATGTTCGGTGTCACCTTCATGGTGCTTGCGCCTGAGAGCGAACTCGTCGCACGGCTTACCACAGAGGCTCAGCGGAAGGAGGTGGATGACTATATTAAATATGTGAAAGGGCGCACTGAGAGGGAGCGGATGATAGACCATAAAGTGACGGGGGTCTTCAGTGGTTCTTACGCTATCAATCCTTTCACTGGTGAGAAGAACCCCATATGGATTAGCGAATATGTGCTGGCCGGCTACGGGACCGGGGCGATAATGGCAGTGCCGGCTCACGACAGCAGGGACTATGCCTTCGCACGTCATTTCGGATTGCCAATTATCCCTCTCATCGAGTGTGCGGACGTGAGCGAAGAGAGCTATGATGCCAAGGAGGGAATAGTAACGAACAGTCCTCGAAAAGACATAAAGCCGTACATCGATTTCAGCCTTAACGGGCTCTCTGTCAAGGAAGCTATTGCCGCTACAAAACGCTACGTGAAGGAGAATGGCTTGGGTAAGGTGAAGGTGAACTACCGCTTGCGTGACGCTATATTCAGCCGCCAACGCTACTGGGGCGAGCCGTTCCCGGTCTACTACAAGCAAGGTATCCCAACGATGATACCCGAGGAATGCCTGCCGATAGAGCTGCCTGAGGTGGAGAACTTCCTGCCTACCAAGACGGGAGAGCCGCCTCTTGGCAACGCACGCTGCTGGGCGTGGAACGAAAAGGAGCATAAGATAGTGGACAAAGCGCTGATAGACGAGCAAACGGTCTTCCCGCTCGAGCTCTGCACTATGCCTGGTTTCGCTGGCAGCAGCGCCTATTACCTGCGCTATATGGACCCGCACAACAACGAGGCTCTCGTTAGCCAGGAGGCGGACACTTACTGGCGCAACGTGGATCTCTACGTGGGCGGCAGCGAGCACGCCACGGGTCACCTTATATACAGCCGCTTCTGGAACAAATTCCTCTCAGACATTGGTGTCAGCTGCGTGGAAGAACCTTTCCAAAAGCTGGTTAACCAAGGCATGATACAAGGCAGGAGCAACTACGTTTACCGCATTCAAGGCACCAATACCTTCGTGTCGTACGGCCTTAAGGAGCAGTACGAGGTCACGCCTCTGCTGGTGGACGTGAACATAGTGCGCAATGATGTGCTTGACATCCAGCGGTTCCGCGCTTGGCGACCTGAGTATGAGACGGCGGAGTTCCTGCTGGAGGACGGGAAATACGTGTGTGGCTGGGCTGTGGAGAAGATGTCGAAGAGCCGCTTTAACGTGGTGAACCCGGATATGATAGTGGAGAACTACGGGGCGGACACGCTGCGGCTCTACGAGATGTTCCTCGGCCCTGTGGAGCAGAGCAAGCCGTGGGACACGAACGGCATTGACGGGAGCTTCCGATTTCTCCGCAAGTTCTGGCAACTGTTCTGGGACAAGGAGGGCAGGCTTCAGGCGGACGAGAGCGAGCCTTCGGCAGAGAATTTGAAGAGTCTGCATAAGCTGATTAAAAAAGTCAGTGCTGACATCGAGGCGTTCAGTTATAACACGTCTATCCCCGCCTTTATGGTCGCCACAACAGAGCTCATTGCTCAGCGTTGCCGAAGCCGTAAGGTCTTGCAGCCGCTCGTCGCATTGATTGCGCCCTTCTGCCCGCATATCGCAGAAGAGCTTTGGGAAGCTCTAGGCAACACGACAAGCGTGTGCGACGCTCCCTGGCCGCAGCTCGAAGAGCGGTATCTCGTGGAGACGAGTGTCACGATGCCCGTGCAGTTCAACGGCAAGGTGCGCTTCACTCTCCAGTTCCCTGCCGACACATCAAAGGAAGACATCGAGAAGGCTGTCCTCAGCTCGGAGCAATCGCAGAAATATCTGCAAGGAATGCGTGTGGTCAAGACGGTCGTCGTGCCAGGACGTATAATAAATATCGTGCTCAAGCCGCAGGATTAATCCCTGTGACCCACAGACTTTAAAGATGCGCAAGCTACACCTGAAGAAAGAAGATGTCTGGACAATCGTCCAGGACATGGTTCTCATAAACCTCGGAATGGCAGTCTACGACATCGGTTGGGCTGCGTTCCTTCTCCCTTACCATATAACCACTGGCGGATTGGCGGGCTTGTCTGCCATCATTCAATACGCAAGCGGCTTCCCTATGCAGTATACTATCTTCGCCGTCAACCTTATCTTGCTGCTCCTCGCCTGGTGGATACTTGGCTTGAAGTTCGCAGTGAAGACGCTCTACGCCGTCATCTTCCTCACCACTTACCTTGCTGTTGGACAGGACTTGATGAGCGACGGGCAGGGAGGTTTCTTGCAGGTCTTGGGGCCAGGGCAGGACGGGATGGCGTGTATGCTCGGGGCGGTGTTGAACGGAATAGGCATAGCCCTTGTCTTCCTCTCGGGAGGCAGCACTGGAGGCTGGGACATTCTTGCGGCTATAACCAACAAGTACCGCAACATATCTCTTGGGCGTGTGCTGCTTTACCTCGATTTCATTGTCATAGGCTCCTGCTGGTTTGTGTTCAACGACTGGCGGATGGTGGTCTTCGGCTTCGTTACTCTTGTGATATACACCTTTACCGTTGATATGGTGATGAACAGCACGAAGCAGGACATCCAGCTGACAATCTACACGAAGCTGCACGAGGAGATAGGGGACGAAGTGAGGCGCAAGACGGGTCACACGCTGACGCTGCTCTACGGCGAGGGAGGATATTCGCACACGCAGATGAAGGTGGTGGTGGTGATAGTGCATAAGCGGGAGGCGATCAAGGTGCTTCGCATCGTCCGCTCCATAGACCCTGACGCATTCGTCACGCAGCATCGTGTGGAGGGCGCTTTCGGCAAGGGCTTCAACGCTATTAAGGGATGAGGGCGACTATAAGAGATTACGCTCAGATATTGCTGGGTCTGCTCATTTATTCGGTGGGCTTCACCTGCTTTATGCTGCCCTACGGCATCACCACGGGGGGTGTTAGCGGTATCTCTGCATTGATTTACTACGCCACTGGCTTCCACGCCAACTTCAGCTACCTTATCATCAACCTCCTCCTGCTTGTTGCCGCCGTGCGCTATATGGGCTGGCGCTACACGGTTCGCACAATAATCGC
Source organism: Prevotellaceae bacterium (assembly GCA_021204865.1). Classification (GTDB taxonomy): domain Bacteria; phylum Bacteroidota; class Bacteroidia; order Bacteroidales; family Bacteroidaceae; genus Physcousia. Next base: position 11,890 of record JAJPYQ010000031.1, read on the forward strand.
CACGCTGTTGGTGAGCCTTGCCATTGGCTGTATACAAAGCCTCATCACGTACACCGACGAGGAGGGACGGGAGCAGCTGCTTCGGCTCATTGGCGACCAGACCTTCATGGCTTGCGCCATAGGCGGACTGATGGAGGGACTGGGGCTCGCCCTTGTCTTCCTTGCGGGGGGCAGCACGGGAGGCACGGACATCATTGCCAGTTGCGTTAATAAATACTGGAACATCTCGCTGGGCCGCCTGATGCTCTTCCTCGACATAGTCATCATCAGCTGCAGCTGGTTCGTGTTCCGCAGCATAGAGACGATGGTGATAGGCTACCTGACGATGCTCATCTCCATGACGTTCCTCGACTATATTATCAATGGTGCGCGGCAGAGCGTGCAGTTCTTCATCATCAGCGAGAGGCACGAGGAGATAGCCGAGGCGGTGTGCAGCGAGGTGAACCGAGGCGTGACGGTGCTCATGGGTCAGGGCTGGTACAGCAAGGAGCAGCGGCAGGTGTTGCTCATAATGGCACGCAAGAGGGAGAGCCGCCTCATATTCCGCCTCATCAAGCGGATAGACCACGAGGCGTTCGTCAGTATGGGCAACGTGGAGGGCGTGTTCGGAGAGGGCTTTGACGTAATAAAGAGATAGGTATGAAGCAATTGGTAATGGCCACGAACAATGAGCATAAGCTGCGGGAGATACGGCAGATACTTGGGGAAGGCTTTCAGGTGAAAGGGCTTGCGGACATAGGTTGTCACGAGGAGATACCCGAGACGTGCCTAACGCTTGAGGGCAACGCCTTGCAGAAAGCGCACTACGTGGCGGATAGCTTTGGCTTGGACTGTTTCGCCGACGACACGGGTCTCGAGGTGGAGGCTCTCGCAGGCGAGCCCGGGGTGTTCACGGCTCGCTACGGTGCTCTTAACGGTTACGGCGCAGAGCACGACTCGGACGCTAACATCCGCTGCCTGCTGGATAAGCTGAAAGGCGTGAGGGACCGCGGGGCTCGCTTCCGCACGGTCATAGCTCTCATTCAGGGAGGAGAGGAAAGGCTCTTCGAGGGCGTTGTGGAAGGGCGCATAACCACGGAGCTGCGAGGCACGGACGGCTTCGGGTACGACCCCGTGTTCGAGCCCGAAGGCACGGGGCTTACCTTCGCCGAGATGGGGCACGAGGAGAAGAACCGCATAAGCCACCGCGCCTTGGCAGTGCGCAAGCTAATAGACTACCTACAAGCACTATGAAGAAGACACTCACATCCCTCCTCCTCTCCCTTGCCGCCACCCTTTGCCTCGCCCAGGCGATAGGCTCGTGGCAGGTCTACCCCTCCTACTGGATAGCTACGCAGAACCTCACCGTTGGCACCCGGGTCTACGCCCTCATGAACGGCAACCTCCTCTGCTACGACACGGAAGACACCTCGGTGCGCCTTTACGACTGCCTTAATGACCTCAACGACGTGCACATAAGCCTCATCGCCTACTCAGAGGAGGCAAAGAGGCTCATCCTCGTCTACGAGGACGGCAACATCGACCTGCTCGACCTCGATGACAACGTCTGGAACCTCTCGGGGCTCAAGGACAGCTCCCTTGGCGACAAGACGGTGAGCGGCATCGCCATCGACGGCTCTACGGCTTACCTCACCACGGGCTTCGGCTTCCTAACGGTGGATATGGGCGAGGGGGTGATAAGGGACACCTACAACCTCTCCCTAAGCCTCACAGGCATACTCTTGGAGGACGGCAAGACCTACGTCTGCACCTCCTCGCAAGTCTACGTGGCATCGAACACGGACAACTGGCACATCGCCTCCTCTTGGCAGAAGACCACGGAGCACAAGGTCTCCGAGGTGGCTTACCAAGCCTCGGAGTACAACCCCGCAGGCGGGCTCTACTGGCACAGCGACGGGTCGCAGGGGCTTTGCGGCTACCAAAGGCTAAGCGACGGCACGTACCAGCTTGCCTCGGGACCCATACAGCCCAACAGCCCCGTCCGTGACCTATGCTACCATATGAGCTACGCAGGCGAGCGCCTGCTCATAGCGGGGGGCATCAACACGAACTACGCCATCTACTACCCAGCCACGGCTATGTACCTCGACCAGGACGGAACGTGGACTAACTTCGACGAGGAGACCCCCGCCCAGCTCTACCCCGACACGCACCACTACAACACCACAGACCTCGTGGAAGACCCGCTCGACCCTACGCACCACTACGCCTCGCCCTACCGCAGCGGGCTCTATGAGTACCGAGACGCCCAGTTCGTAACGCTCTACAACCACCAGAACAGCCCCTTGCAGCCGATGAACGACTACACGGGGCAGAGCAAGCAGAACTACGTCTCAGCCGTCTGCCTCACGTACGACACGGAGGGAAACCTCTGGATGGCTAACCAGAACACAGACACCATCGTGCGCCTGCTTACGCCCGAGGGCAAGTGGCTCTCGCTCTACTACCCCGACATCGCCGCCACGCCCAACTGCGACCAGTACCTCTTCACCACGAGCGGCGTGAACTTCCTCGTGTGCCGGCGCATGGACAACCGTGGCTTCTTCGCCTTCACCACAGGCGGCACGCTCACGACCACCTCCGACGACCAGCACCAGCTCCGCTCCACGCTCACCAACGAGGACGGCACGTCGTACACGCCCGACCAGTTCTACTGCCTCGAGGAAGACCTCGACGGGCGCGTGTGGTGCGGCACGAACCTCGGGCTCTTCGTCATCGACGACCCTACGCAATACTTCCAGAGCGACTTCCGCTTCAACCAGATAAAGATAAACCGAGACGACGGCTCGGGGCTCGCCGACTACCTGCTCTCGGGCGTGGCGGTGTCGTGCATAGCCATTGACGCTGCCAACCGCAAGTGGATAGGCACAAGCAGCAACGGGCTCTACCTCGTCTCTGCCGACGGCACAGAGATGCTCCAGCACTTCCAAGCCTCAGACAGCCCCTTGCTCAGCGACAACATACAGTGCCTCGCCCTCAATCCCTCCGACGGCATGCTCATGATAGGCACCGACGCTGGGCTCTGCTCCTACATGAGCGACGCTGAGCCTGCGCGGGAGGAGCTCAGCAAGGACAACGTCCTCGCCTACCCCAACCCCGTCACCCCGGGCTACAGCGGCGTGGTGACAATAGACGGCCTTAGCGCGAACTCCGAGGTGAAGATACTCACCTCAACGGGGCAGCTCGTGGCGCGCGTCTACAGCAACGGCGGCAGAGCCACATGGCGACCAGTGGCCACCTCAGGCAAACCCCTCGCGAGCGGTGTCTACAACGTGGTCGCCTCCGACGAGGCGGGCAAGAAGGCGGTGGTGACACGCATCGTCGTCATTAGGTAAACGCACAACGCTCAAAGACTCACAAGAGACCCTTCATCGCAGGTAGCCGCTGCCCTTCGCGGCAGGTAGCCGCTGCCCTTCGCGGCAGGTAGCCGCTACTCTTAGTGGCAGGTAGCCGCTACTCTTAGTGGCAGGTAGCCGCTACCCTTAGTGACAGGTAGCCGCTACTCTTAGTGGCAGGTAGCCGCTACCCTTAGTGACAGGTAGCCGCTACTCTTAGTGGCAAGTAGCCGCTACCCTCGCGGTCTCTTAGGTAAGGCGTTGAGGTTCCTCGTACGAGGCGTTGGAGCGAGTCGTACGAGGCGTTGCGTCAGCCAGCTTAGCCCTATGGCCAGAAGCCGCTAATGCCGCCACGCACGTGGCATAAAGAGGAAGAGAACCGTGAATATCTCGAGCCTGCCGACGAGCATGTAGAAGCTCAGCAGCCACTTGCCCACAGCGGGAGCCTGAGCGAAGGAGCTGGCGGGACCGTACACGCCCGTGCCCGGCCCTATGTTGCTCAGGGCACTGACGCAAGCCCCGAGAGCCGAGTCGACATCAATGCCGAGCAGCGTGAACACGAACACCCCGAAGCCTACCAACGCGAGGTAAAGCACGATGAACGCCATGACGCGGCGCACCCGCTCCTCGCTCACCACCCTGCCGCCCACGCGGACGCTCAAGACTGCGTGCGGGTGGAGGTGAAGCAGGAACTCGTTCAGCACAGCCTTGAAGTAGATGACTATCCTCACCACCTTCATGCCGCCAGCCGTGCTCCCCGCACAGGAGCCTACTATCATCAGCAGCACCGTCGGTATCCAGTACGTAGCGCCCCAGCCCACGTAGTCGAAGCACTCGCCCTGAAAGCCCGTCGTGCTGATGATGGTAGCCACGTGGAAGAGCGATGTCCTTATGACTTCCCCCACACGGCGTGGGAAGAGCCACTCAACCTCGCCCACGCTCCGCGGGCGGAGCAGGAAGAAGAAGCAGAAGAGCAGCACGGAGAACGCCACGATGTAGAGGAATGTCTGAAGCTCCTCGTTGCGGAAGAACACGCCGAGCTTGCGGATGGTGAGGTAGTAGTAAAGGGAGAAGTTGACGCTCGCCAGCAGCATAAACACGGTGGCGACGTACTCGATGTAGGCGGAGTGGTAGTAGCCAAGGCTCTGGGAGTGCGTGCTGTATCCCCCCGTCGCCATGGTGGACATGCCGTGGTTCAGGGCGTCGAACACGTCCATCGGCCCGAGCCAATAAAGCAAAGCACACAGAGAGGTGAGGAAGATATATATGAGAAGCAGGCGGCGAGCAGTCGCCCCTATCTTGGGGCGCAGGCGGTCGAGGCTGATACCTGTTGCCTCTGCCTGGTAGATGTTAGCGTTCTTCATTCCCGCCACGGGCAGGAGGGCGAAGGAGAAGACCACTATGCCCAAGCCTCCCATCCACTGCGTGAGGCTGCGCCAGAGCAAGAGCCCGTGCGGCAGGCTGTCTATGTCACTGAGCACAGTCGCCCCCGTCGTGGTGAAGCCGCTCATAGTCTCGAAGTATGCGTCCGTCACGCCTATCTGCAGACCCTTATATAAAAGGAAGGGAAGCATGCCGAAGGCGGAGAAGATAGCCCAAGTCAGGGCGACGACGATGAAGCAGTCGCCCTTCGTCAGTATCTTGCTTCTGTCCCTCTTCCTGCCGTAAAGCCAGAGCACGAGCCCTGAGAGGAACGTGGCCGCCGTGGTTATCGCAAAGGCTTGCCAGTCAGTGTCCCCGCAACGGTAATGGTAGAAGACGGAGCATAGCAGCACCGCCGCGAGGAAGATGCTCTCCATCATCAGCAATATGCCAAACAGTACTTTCTTCATCAGTAACCTACGCTACACTCCAAGCCTTGCCGCCTTACCCTCGAGGCTATGCCGTCCAACACGCGAGGCTCTGTCTTGCGGAGCGAAGCGACTGGCGTCTCGCGGGCGATGGTGTATATCATCACTTGCCGGGGGCTTATCGTCCTAAGCGCCTCGAGCCACGGCTCAACGTACTCGTCGCCAGTGTTGTCCACGCTCCGCCCCTCGAGCGTTCCGCCGAGGAACATAGTCTGTATCACTATCTTCCGCCCCACCGTGGCGAGGGTCTCCACTATCCTCTGCACGTCGTAATGGCACTGAGGGCGGTCGAGCAGGCGGATATACTGCTCATCGACAGTGTCGAGCTTGATGATGGGATTGTCGGTGCGGCACAAAGCCTCCAGCACCTCCTTGCGCCCCACCTGCGTGCCGTTGCTCAACACCGAGAGCTTCGCCTCGGGGAAGTAGCGGTCTCTCAAGCCACGCACCCTGTCAACTATCCGAGGGAACTGCGGGTGAAGCGTCGGCTCCCCGTTGCCTGCGAACGTAAGCACGTCAGGTCTTTGCCCAAGAGCTTGCATACTTTCCAGCTTTCTCTGTAGGCTTTCAGCCACCTCCTCGCAGGTCGGCAGCCCCTTCGTAGCATGCCTTTCCGCATTAAGCCCGCACTCGCAGTAAAGGCAATCGAACGAACAGCACTTCCCGTCGGCAGGCAGCAGGTTGATGCCCAAAGAGATGCCCAGCCGCCTGCTGGAGACTGGTCCGAATATAGGCGAGGAGTAAAGAACCATAACGCAGCAATCTGCGCGAAGTTAGTGCAAGTGAGAGCAATAAGCAAAGAAAGCTGAGCTTTAGTTTGCCTCCCCTGCCCTCGCTTCCCGCCTGCCTCAGCCCTCTAATAGTTATATTATGTAAATCATTCAGGCTCTTCTCTTTTAATTTATAACTTTGCCACGCTTATGAGACTGCGGCTCATGCTTTGCTTCTCCGCTTGTCTTCTCGCATTATCTTGGGAGGCTCGCGCACAGGACTGGACGGATTACCTTTTAGACAACGAGGAACTTGCTCCAGCCCGCAATCAGACGTGGTATTGGGCAGGTAAGAAATACATCTACGAAGGCGAGGCTATCTGGACAATCCTTATGCCCGAGCTGCCCGTCTACAAGCCTTTGCGCTTTAAGTCGAAGAAGGAACAGGAAAGATACAACAAGCTGGTCTACAATGTCAAACGGGTCTTGCCGCTCGCCCAGCAGGTAAACAGCATAATTCAGGAGACATATCTCGTTCTTGAGCAATTGCCCGACAAAAAGTCAAAGGAGGCTCACATAAAGATGATAGAGAAAGAGCTGATGACCCGCTACAAACCAGAGATGAAGAAGCTGACTTATGCCCAAGGCAAGCTATTGATTAAGCTTGTTGACAGGGAGTGCAACCAGTCGGGCTACGATGTCGTCAAGGCTTTCCTCGGTCCTACAAGAGCCACGTTCTACCAGGTTTTCGCCTGGACATTCCACGCCAGTCTGAAGAAAGAGTTCGATGCGGAGGGTGACGACCGCCTTATCGAGCGGATTTGTCGGCAAGTTGAGGCAGGAACTCTTTGAAAAATTCCCATACCACCACGCCAACGGCTACTGAAACGTTCATACTGTGCTTCGTCCCTGCCTGTGGTATCTCGATACAACCGTCAGACAAATCCACCACACTCTGCTGAACGCCCTTCACCTCGTGACCGAAAACAAGCGCCACCTTACCGCCTTTGCTCTCGCTCACCGCTTGGTTTGGCAAGATACTACGCTGACATTGCTCCACACTATACAGTCTGCAACCCTCCGACCTTAACACATTTACAGCCTCCTCTGTGTCTTTGAAGTAACGCCAACGGACAGCGAACTCCGCCCCTATGGCTGTTTTGTGGATCTCAATGTTAGGCGGACAAGCCGTTATGCCGCAAATTATAATCTCCTCCACACGGAAAGCGTCACAGGTGCGGAACACCGAGCCTACGTTATACAGAGATCTGACGTTATCCAGCACGACGACCACTGGAAGCTTGCGGCTCTCACGGAACTCCTCCACTGAAAGCCGTTGCATCTCTGTTATCTTAAGCTTCAAGTTCATAACATGTCGATAACCCTTTTATATGATTTCATAACCAAAGGGCAAAGTTAATAAATAAAGGTCAAAGCGAGAAAGAGGGGAAGTTATCGCAGACATATAGAACCTTTATTAACCAAATATAGCAGGTTATCAAAGCGGGTGAAGCGAGATAATTATTATCTTTGCACTTGTCGACGGCATGTTAACAACTCAGGCTCTGCGGCTCACGAAGCCCTTTTTGGCAAAGAAAGATGAAAGTACTATAAGGTTCATATTGAAGACATAACGGAGACATAGCGGAAGATAAACGAGAAGGGAAGAGAGCGGCTGCAACTTATCGACATATAAACACGGTATCATCATCATAGAGCTTATTTTTTAAGATTTGAAAACCATAATAGATAATGATAATGAAAACGAAAGACGAGTGGATAACCAAGGGCTTCGTTGACGAGCCAGTGCCTGAAGGACTTGACATCACCCAAGAGATTCGCAAGCTTTGCCAGCTGAAGAACGCCATCGTTATGGCGCATTATTACACGATAGGCGCAGTTCAGGATGTGGCGGACTTCGTGGGCGACTCGCTCGCACTTGCACAGCAGGCGGCTAAGACGGAAGCAGATATAATAGTTATGTGCGGAGTTCACTTCATGGGCGAGACTAACAAAATCCTCTGCCCAACGAAGAAGGTGCTTATTCCCGACCTGAACGCCACCTGTTCTCTTGCTGAAAGCTGCCCTGCAGACGCTTTCAAGAGGTTTATAGAAGCGCATCCCGGCTACACAGTCATAAGCTATGTAAACACGTCAGCCGCCATCAAGGCGTTGACAGACGTGGTGGTGACTTCTGGAAACGCACTGCAAATAGTAGAATCCTTCCCGAAGGACGAGAAGATTATCTTTGGACCGGACAGAAATCTCGGCAACTACATCAACAGTGTCACGGGCAGGAATATGCTTCTTTGGGACGGAGCTTGCCACGTTCATGAGCAGTTCTCGCTCGAGAAGATACTGAAATTGAAGGAAGAGCATAGGGATGCGAAGATACTTGTGCATCCAGAATGCAAGGGACCAATATTGAAAGTGGCGGATAAAATAGGAAGTACAGCCGTTTTACTTAAGTTCTCAAAGCAAGACCTGGCTAAGGAATTCATAGTAGCAACAGAGAGTGGCATCTTGCACGAGATGCAAAAGAGCTGTCCTGGCAAGACTTTCATCCCCGCTCCGCCAGAGGACAGCACGTGTGCCTGCAATGAATGCAACTATATGAAGTTGGTTACGCTCCAGAAGCTGTATAACTGTCTGAAATATGAGTGGCCTGTGGTGGAAGTGTCCGCAAAGATTGCCGAGAAAGCAGTAAGACCAATCGACAGAATGCTGGAGATTTCCCGCAAGGCTGGGCTATAAAAGCGTATGACAGAGGAATTGCCTCACCTGATTTCCGACTTGGCTCTCATCCTCGTCCTTGCGGGCGTGGTCACCATCCTGTTTAAGAAACTCAAGCAACCCCTTGTCCTTGGCTATATAGTGGCTGGTTTCTTGGCAAGTCCCTATATGCCCTACACGCCTTCTCTCACAGACACTGAGTCGATTCACGTGTGGAGTCAGCTCGGCATCATTTTTCTTATGTTCTCGCTCGGGCTGGAATTCTCGTTCAAGAAGATATTGAAGAACGGATTGAGCCCAATATTTACCACCGCACTCATTATGTGCGGGATGATGGCTACGGGCTGCGCTGTGGGAAAGTTAATGGGCTTCAGCTCGATAGATTGCATATATATGGGTGGAATGCTTAGTGTCTCGAGTACTACCATTATATATAAGGCGTATGCGGATATGGGCTTGAGCAACAAGCAGTTTGCAGGCAACGTGATAGCCGTGCTTGTGCTTGAGGATATCTTTGCCATTGTCCTGATGGCTTTCCTTGCGTCTTTCACTGGAGGAGGCGGTGCGAGCAGCCCGATAGACATACTGATGATATTCGTCCGACTGCTGTTCTTCCTTTTGCTTTGGTTCACGGTGGGGATATGGCTCATACCTACTTTTTTAAGGAAGTATGCGAGGTATATCAATAAGGAAACCTTGTTGATAGTCAGTGTCGGGCTGTGTTTCCTTATGGTAGTCATTGCTCACAAGATAGGTTACGGTGCGGAACTCGGAGCTTTCGTTATGGGAAGTATCCTCGCCGAAACATTGGAGGCGGAGAGAATAGAAAGTGCTATTGATTCAGTAAAGGACTTGTTCGGGGCTGTCTTCTTTGTCTCTGTCGGAATGATGGTGGAGCCTGCGCAGGTTATTAATCATTGGGGAGTTATTCTCTTGCTTGTCCTGACGATTCTTATAGGCAATATAATCTTCGGTTTCATCGCATTTTTGGCGTTCGGCTCGTCATTGAAGGACGCTGTTCAAAGCAGCTTCTCGATGGTGCAGATTGGTGAGTTCTCTTTCATCATAGCTACGATGGGGGTTGAAAGCGGCTTTGTTGACGGTTTTCTTTACCCAGTCATAGTAGCTGTCAGCATAATAACCACCTTCCTTACCCCTTACTTTATATCGTTCGCCACCAAGCTTAAGTTCACGTCGAAAGGCAAGAAACAGAAAAAGACTGTGCAGGAAGAGAGTAACGAGCCTATGGGAATAGGACGGGCGTGGCGCATCTTCTTGGTGAACTGTCTGTCTTACACGTTGATTTACGGCATACTTTGCTTTGCGGTCATCAAGCTTTTATTCGTTTCTCTGTTGCTTGTTTGCAGAGGCTTGTTTACTCATTGGCCAGGCAACTGCGTCTGCGGTCTGATAACCCTCTTTCTTTTAGCGCTTTTCTTAAGACCTATCGTGGTGAGCAACAACAGCAACCCCGAATCCCAGTATATTTGCCGCCAAGGAAAGGTGCACTACACGATATTCTCTCTTATCTTCCTGCTGCGCTTCTGCATAGCTGTGGCGGTTGTCTACTATGTTTTCGACTTCCTCTCGCCTTTCTGGTGGCAACTTCACGTTGTCCTCTCGATTTTTGTTGTAATACTTATAATAAAGTCCAAGCACATAAAGCAGCTGAGCAAGCGGATGGAGACGGCTTTTCTGTTTAATCTCAGCCGACGGGAGGAAGTCTTGCCGAAAGAGAACGAGGAGGTGGCGTACGCTCGCAGGCTGCAAAGCCGAGACCTTCACGTTACTCAGCTGCGCCTGCCCGCACGTTCGCAATGGGGAGGCAAGACGCTTTCGGAGCTTCAGATTGGGGCAGAGGGAAGGGTCATCGTTACGGCTATCATCAGAGACTGCGAGCGGCAGAACATTCCCGGCGGCGAGGCGATGCTCTTCCCGCACGACGTGATAGAGGTGGCAGGCGACGATGAGAGCATAGGCGACATTAAGCGGCGGATGGACGCTGAGGTTGAGGAGGAGGGACAAGGCGGCCGTGGGATAATGCAGATAAAGCGTCTGGAGGTGGGAAGCGGCTCGCCATACAACGGCATACTGATTAAGGACAGCGAGATAAGGGAGCGTTTCCATTGTCTCGTCATTGGCAAGGAGGAGGACGGCGGGATGCTTTCGCCCGTCAGTGCGAGCCACGTGATAACTGAAGGCGAGGCTCTTTGGGTGGCAGGCGAGTACGACGACGTGAACAACCTGAAGCAGATGTTCAAGAAATAAGGAGAAGTGATGGAGATAAGGGAGATGTCGCTCGAGGAGCTGAACGAGATGAACAAGGGGACGCTTATGGAGGCGTTGGGGATACGCTTCGTGTCGGTGACCGCCCAGCGGGTTGAGGCTACAATGTCTGTGGACAGTCGCACCCGCCAGCCCTTTGGCATCCTGCATGGCGGGGCGACTTTGGCTCTTGCGGAGACGGTGGCAGGGATTGGAAGCTATATGAATATCCGTCAGGGCGAGCAGTCTGTCGGGGCGCAAGCAAGCTGCAATCACCTGAGCAGTGCGCTGGACGGTGACACGGTCTCGGCAGTCGCAACCCCAATACACCTCGGCCGCACCACGCATATCTGGAATATCGACGTGCTTTCCTCCACGGGTAGGCTCGTGAGCAGCGTCAGGTTTATGAACTTCGTTAAGCCTGCTTCCTCTCGACAAAAGTAAAGTGTAAGGCAACGCCTCGTGATGTCTTTGGCAATACTTCGTGAAGTCTTAGCAAACGTCTCGTGATGTTTAAGCCAACACGTCGCTACGTTTAGGTCAACACGTCGCTATGTTTTTGGCTAATCTTCGTGATGTTTTTGGCAATGTCTCGTGCGAATGAATGTTTCGCCCCGTGCGACCGATTGATTTGTCTCGTGCTGTTAAGGAGAACCCCCAGAGGGGGTTCAATACGAGTAGCCTTGGGTTGAAAACCCACGGTAAGGTGCATCGCACCTATTGAGTGCCGGAGGTACTCAACATCTTCCACCAACGTTGGCAAAAGGGTTGCCTTCGGCGAGGCTCGGCTGCGCTCTGTAAATCGAACGTGTTTGTTTGCTCTCACTTGCACGAGCGTTGAGTACCTCTGGCACTCAACTTTGCTAACGCCATGAATCCGAGGGTGTCGCTTCGCTCAACCCTCGGCTACTCTTCTTAAACCCCCGCTGGGGGTTTTTGTGGCAAACAGTGCGGTCGTTAAAAATGACGGTACGGTCAATCAATTCGCCCCTTACGCCACAGATAAACCCTGAAGGGGTTCTACTATGAAAGCCGCTTGCCTTTAGGCTGGCGGTTAACGGTGCTCCACGAAAAGAGTGCCGAAGGTATTCTCTATTCTCCGCATTCATCGATGCCATTATATCAGGCGTAGGTCCAAACCGCGGGTTGCAACCTACGGATATAATAGGGAGTACCTTCGGCACTCAATTGGGGCGATGCCCTATACCGAGGGTTGCAACCTTCGGCTATCATAGTAGAACTCCTTCGGGGTTCGCTACGCTACAACGCCCAAACACCCTATGATTTCCCCTCGCCCTGTGCGACTTTCGCTCGAAACCCGTGCGACTTTCGCTCAAACCCGTAAGTCTTTCGCTCAAAGCCCGCAAGTCTTTCGCCCACGGCCCGCAAGCCTTTCGCCCACGGCCCGCAAGCCTTTCGCCCAAAACCCGTAAGCCTTCCCCTGTGACATAGCTTACCCCCTTGCAAACTATCCCATTTGTGCCTAATTTTGCAGCGAAGGACAAGCGCAGAAGGGCTATGGGAATGTCTCCGATCCCGTTTGAGGTGTGGGTGTACGCCCCGACTTCTTCCCGTTATTACGAGGACGGGCATACCATCTCCATGCTTAACAAATGCGGCATCTTCTATTGTCGTCAGGGCCAGGCCGAGCTGCTTGCGGACGGCAACCCGTACACCATCAAGCCCGGAGATATGTACATCTACGTCACGTCCTCCTTGGTGCGCCTGATGCACCGCTCAGACGACCTCAAGGGAGTGGTGGTGGAGGCTGACATAGACTACGTGCTCCCCATCGTCAACAAGGTGGTCTCTGCCGAAAATCTTATGCTCCTGCGCCAACACCCCTGCGTCACCCTCACTGAAGCCCAGTGTGAGCACCTCGACTTCCTGCTGCGCGACATCGAGAACTACACGAACGCCGGAGCGGAAAGTAGCGGCAGCCTCTCGCTCGTCCGCCTTAGAGTGGAGCTGACGAAAGCGATGGGGCAGACACTTTGCTACGAGGTGATGCACATTTACTTCACTAACCGCCAGCCGATAGAAACGTCGCTCAATCGCAAAGACGCCATCTTCCAGAACTTTATGCTTGCGCTTTTCCGCCACTACCGCACGGAGCGAAGCGTCTCTTTCTACGCCCGCAAGCAGCACCTCAGCCTGCGCTATTTCTCCGCCATCGTGAAGGAGCGCACGGGTTTCAGCGCCTTGCACTGGATAACCAATATGGTCATCGCCGACGCCAAGCGGCTTCTCGAGAATCCCGAGCTTAGCACCAAGGAGATTGCCTACACGCTCAACTTCCCCTCCCCGTCGTGTTTCGCCCGATACTTTAAGCTCTACGCCGGGGTCTCCCCAAGTCAGTACAGACGCGATTTGCGGTAAGCAGGCTGTATTTAAGGTGGAAAATTTCGTTTTCTCACTGCAAATCGCTACTTTTGCAGCGTTGACATTAACTTTAAATTTATAAGGTATTATGGCTAATCTATTTTCTTTGGAAGGCAAGAACGCTTGGATTACGGGCGCGTCTTACGGCATCGGGTTCAACATCGCCAAGGCTTTCGCAGCCGCCGGCATTAAGAACATCATTTTCAACGACATCAAGCAGGAGCTTGTCGACAGAGGTTTGACAAGTTACAAGGAGGCTGGCGTCACAAACGTTAAGGGATATGTCTGCGACGTCACGGACGAGAACGCTGTGAAGGCTTTGGTCGAGACCATTCACAAGGAGGTCGGGCAGATCGACATACTGGTGAACAATGCGGGCATCATTAAGCGCATCCCGATGCACGAGATGGAGCGCAAGCAGTTCCAGCAGGTCATCGACATAGACCTCGTTGGCCCCTTCATCGTTTCCTCCGCGGTTCTGCCCGAGATGATGGAGCGCAAAGAGGGAAAGATCATAAATATTTGCTCAATGATGAGCGAGCTTGGACGCGAGACCGTAAGTGCTTACGCCGCTGCCAAGGGCGGACTGAAGATGCTCACACGTAATATTTGCTCGGAGTATGGCGAGTATAACATTCAGTGCAACGGCATCGGGCCGGGTTACATAGCCACTCCTCAGACGGCTCCCCTGCGTGAGCGCCAGCCGGACGGCAGTCGCCACCCGTTCGACTCGTTTATCTGCGCCAAGACACCCGCAGGCCGTTGGCTCGACCCAAGCGAGCTTGGCGGTCCCGCCGTGTTCCTCGCCTCGCACGCCAGCGATGCCGTGAACGGACACGTGCTTTATGTCGACGGCGGCATCCTCGCGTACATCGGCAAGCAGCCCCAGTAAGCTTTTACTCTTCAATAATACTTTTCACGCCCTGCCCTAAGGTTTTATTGCTCCTTAAGGCAGGGCGTTGTCTTTTTCCTCGCAGGCTTTTATCTCACTCCTCCTTGCCTTCTATGCCTCAAAACACCTTTTTCCCATGGCTTTCAGCTAATTTCCTTTGAAAAGTTTGCGGGAAAGAGATAAAAGTGCTACTTTTGAATCGACAGTTTCCGCCACGCCTCTTTTCAATGCGTACCAGGGCGGAACTTTTGCTTTTTATATACTTTATGGGTTATACAGATCATTTTAATCACGCCCTGCCTTTAAGGTTTCGTCACTCCTTAAGGCAGGGTGTTGTCGTTTCCCTTGCAGTCTTTTCTCTCACGACCTGCGGAGAATCATGACGAAAGCCTATGTTTTCTTAATTTAGAATGTGATTAATCATTTGCAAGGCACGGTCGGCATCAGCAGCGGTGAGACCCGTTTCTGGGTTGGTGTGCACGAGGTGAGGAAGCTGGTATGGAAGAAAGTCTTCGTCATCATCGAGAATGACATAGTTGACAGATGCCCCGTGCGCCATTAGCCAAGCGTTAATTTCAATGCCTCTCTTGCATCTTTCTTCTGGATCAATCAGAAGGTCTGTCGGAGTGACACTATAGACTAACCCCGGTAACTGCCGATCGCTCCACATCTTCCTTATGTCATCTTTGTCAAGGATATACCGCCACGAGGACGTTACCACAATACTCACCCCAGTCGCATCCACGATCTTTCGCAAAGCCGCCACGCAGTCGCAGTCGAATGCAGTCCCGTATTCATCGCCCGTCTGCCGACCCTCCTCCCTCGCTTTCCGATACCCCCTTAGCGAGTTCAGCACCCCATCGAAGTCCAAAAATATAATCCCGTCTTTAGCAGTCATATAGTGGTCGCATATAGTTTAATCTTTCACTTCTATGCAACTCTGCCATAGTTTTACCTCATGTCGCAGATCCTTCCGAACCTGAGCGAGTGGCTTTGCGGGCTTTCCATTCTCGTAAACATCGCTAAGTCTCAGAAGATAAAGGAATATTGAAGTGAAGCAATGACTTACAGGCCATTTCCCTGACGGATGCTTCACTTGATATGTAGGTATTGTAACCGTTTGACCAGTTTCCGTCTGGAAAGATATTCGTCCTATCTCCAACGGAAGATTGTCAAACACCTTAATATGCTCAAGTTGCAGTTCCGCAGAGTATCCTGAATATTTGTCCAATAGATTGAATGCATTAGCGCTGTGAAGGATGATCTGCTGTGGTCGAAGAACGGAAATAAGTTCGGCAGTGCTTTCAATACCTGCGTCTCTTAATTCTGGTTTCAATTCCGAAAATCCATTCTCCGAAGCGAACGGTGACAAGTTCGTCCATACCACCCGGCTGTCATCGTCTATGGTGTCGTCGTGCCTGCGGCTGTCATAGCCCAAGTAGAACCTAACGCCATTTGTGTAACGCCAGACATTTCTGCCGTCTTTGAATCGTTCCTTCCATGCGGGATTTCCTTTAAGAAATTCTTCAGGAGTAACGTATGTTACCCCCGCTCCGTTTCCTCCCGGGTTGATGCCGATGAGCATGACTTCAACATCGTCTTCGATATGGTCAAGCGGCGACTGGGTGTAGTATACGGTGTTGTACTTTTCAGACAGTTCGTTGAATGTCGGAACCCATTTTTGTCCCCACTCTTCTAATTCTTTTCGGTTCATAATTATAAGAGTTTAGATGTTATGCTGCAAAGATAATAAACGGGAGGGTGGTACTCAAATGTTTTCATGCCCCTGAGGCGAAGCCGATACTGTGCGAGGAGGGGTGTGCGAGGCGTTCCTCGGAGCAGATCACCCTTAAGGAGTCGAGGGTTGGTGCGGCACCGCTGAAAGCCTCTTCGATGGCGGCCTTACGAGCCACGTTGTCAATCTCTCCTCCGCTGAAATCGTAGAGCACGGCAAGCCTGACTGCGTCGGCTTCGGACAGTGACGGCATCTTGTCACACCAGATGCTCGCTCGTGTTTGTTCGGTAGGTTTCCCGAATTGGATCTTGAACAGGAATCGCCTTTCAAAGGCAGAGTCGAGGTTATCCGCCATATTTGTCGTGGCGATTAGTATTCCATGTTATACAGTCTTTGTATATTATCTGACGCACTGTAATTGGAGAGCAGACATCCATCTGACGGGTCATAAACGGAACGACGCAGATCAACCGCATAACAGTAGATCGTATGTGCGAAATCGTAGCGGTTGAGTCCAGAGCCATCAGTTGCGAACAGCGGAGCCAATTCTTTGAAATACAGATTGCTACCTTTGTCGGTAAGCACGAGTATCTTTTTCGACTCGACATCGACTAATCCTGCGGTCAGCACTGGATGCGAACCGTCGAGAAGGGATAGTTTGACTCTCGCCTGATCCCGAACGCCGTCATATATGCTGTCCAAGGTTCCGTCGATACCTGAGAACTGATCTTTCAGCGGTCGGTAATCGTTGCAGATTTCGTAGAAAAGAGTACGGCTCTCGATGTCGGGGAGGAGCGCAAGCACGTCTTTTACGAAAGGTAGGTCTCGATACTTTTCCTCTATTGTCTCCACCTCGGACATTAGTTCCCGGGTGTTGAATTCTCCTTCCTCGCGCGCTTTTACCAATCCATCTACTCCCTTGCAAAACACGAAGCGGTCGGTCCCTGTTTCCGTCGGTTTCCGCTCGGACGGGATGTCGCGGTCTTCGACTATGGCGTTGAAAATTGAGGTGTCGACTTTGAAGCTGTTCTTGGCGAACCGCGTTTCATAGCGATTAACCATGGTGAGGAAACTTTTGTCCCTCAAGGACTTGATAGATTTGTAGTAAGTTGCAACATCTATTGTTGAGCAGCCGAAATAATCGGCAAGATCTGAGACCACAGTAGTCACTGACGAACACTGTCTGTCCATAACTGCCACGAAGATCACCACCTCATCGGTGGTCTCCAAGCCGAGAGCGGTCTTGATTTTCTCCAAGGTCGGAGCGATCTTTTCCAAGTTTCTCAGTTTGCCGTTTCTCAACTTCGATGCCGCGGCGCGGATTTCCTTTATAATTTCCACCTTGTCCATTGCACGGATTTAATCAGTCTTATTTGTTTATCAAGTGTGTCGTTTAAATTAATGCGTTTCATTTTGCTTGTGATCTGTATGCCAGTGTTTCGGAATGCTGTGCAAAGATAGATGCAGCCTCCCTCATTTTGAGAGACAGGCTGGGGAATTATTCTTCTCCAGGCAAACTTTCCTTAATCTTTTTTGTTAAGTCGCTGATAACCCGTGATAAGAAGGGCGGCAGACATCCCAAAACTTACGCCCTGCCTTTAAGGTTTCGTCACTCCTTAAGGCGGGGCGTTGTCATGTCCCTCGGGGAGATTACAGCAATTTGTTCTTTCTTTCCTGGTATTCCTCTTCCGTGATTGCGCCCCTTTCCTTAAGGTCGTACAGCTTGTTTATCTCGTCGGCCACGTCCACAGGGCTGGGAGGCTCGATGGAATTATACTTGTAGTCGAACTCCTCGTCGCTCATGCACAGATAAAGAATGAACTCTATAAAGGCGATAATTGTAGGGATTCCGGTCCAGCAAAAGATAAGATAGATTATTCCCTTGCCAATCTGACCTAAATAGAACTTGTGAACGCCCAAGCCTCCCAGAAAGAATGCGAAGAGGGCTGCTGCCACTTTCGATTTTTTATTCATATCGGATTACAATTACCTTTGTGTCCCCGCGGCTCTAAGGGAACGTTCTTCATATTTCTCTGTGAGGCACAAACAGAAAGGGAAGCCACCATCCGCCTAAATGCGCTTTCTTGTTGAGCCTTTGCACGCTGCGCCTCGCTCGGCAGGTGCTGAGCAAAGGTATTGATTTATGCTTGCATTGGCAAACTTTCCTTAGACTTTCTACTCAGAAGCAGCATGTTAGAGTTGGATAATCTGCGGCGAGATGGGACGAAAGCTTAAGGAAATGCGTCACGCCTCCTTGCCTTCGTCGGCAAAACTTGTTTGTTATACGAAGAGGGGCTGCCTGCTTTTCGTTCAGGCAGCCCCGGTTTGTTGAGGGAGTACGCTTGCTGAGCTTACTTGACTATAAGCTTGCAGCTCTCAGTCTCGTTATTGCTGTTCTTCGTCGTCACGATGTTCATTCCCTTGCCCCAACTTGAGGTGTTGAGGGAAACGGAGGTCTGCCCCGCAGCTACCGTTAGTCGCTGAACCACTTGTCCGCTTGCGCTTGTCACGGTCACTTTGTGTGTGGCCTCCGTGTCGTCGACAAACTCAATCGTGACAGGTGTGCTGCGCTCCAAGATCGTGGGCGATATGCTCAAGCCTTTAACTTTGCCCACGTACTTAATGCTTGCCTCCTCGCCAGAGTTTATCTGGTAGAAGATAAGCCCATCATAAGGATATTCAAGTTCTACAACAAGGTATACTTTGTCGTCAAGAAGCCATATCTGCAAGTACAAACGCGAATATTCTGTATCGAAATCCAAAGAACAGAGTTCAACATCCCCCTCTTGCATTACTTTCAAGCCAGCATATTTACCATCCTCATTTTCTACCAGTGCTACCCATTCCCACTTGTCGTCTTGGTTGAAAAGTGTCTGCGATAGATAGATTTCGAAATCTTCCCCGGAATTATTTGTATTCAGGTTCCTATAATCGAGATGCTTCCAATCATCCGTCAACGTTATTGTCTTTTCTAACTCAATGTCAGAGTTGTAAATCTCAAAAGTATACGTATCATCAGTTGGATCATCTGCTGGATTCGATATTTGAATCAGGAAATGAGCTTTTCCTTCATACAAGAACTCACTGGGGCAATATCTCAGCGTACCACTGACTTCCCCAACTTTCGTCAGTTCATTTTGCGCCGAAGCGCCACACACGCCCGCAAGAAGCAGGCAAAAAACAAATACTTTCTTCATGGCTTTTACCTTTGTGTCCCTGCGGCTCTAAGGGAACGTTCTTCTTTTGTTTGCTTAAAGGCACAAAAAGAAAGTGGAGCCACCATCTGCCTAATCTGTTGAGTAGGGCTTGGACTCCCCATAGTATTGAAAAAGAAGATTAAATAGCCCCACTTGGATGTAATTCGTACATATACGAATCCATACCAAGGAGAGCATCAATTCCTCTTATCCCAAATACTATTTTAGTGAAGTGTCCAAGTTCACTCAACTGGAATAAAGCGAAAATGCGCTTTCTTAATTATGTCTTTGCACATATATGCCTCGCTCGGCAAGTGCAGAACAAAGGTATGCATTAAAGCCTACTCCAACAAACTTTCAGTAGATTTTTTGCGGTCGCCGCACGTTTCGGCAGATAACCAGTGAAAAGAAGGGCAGCAGACAACGGGAAACCTTCACGCTCGCCCCAAGCTTTTTCTCACGACTAATGTGAGGAGCGACAAAAGCTTAAGGAAATATCTTCCCTTCTGCCTTGCAACCTGCGAGAAAGCTGTCTACTCCAGCCTCAAAGTCTGTGCGCAGTTCGTCTAATGTCTCCCCTTTATACAGGATTATGTCATTGCCTATGCCCAAACCTTGCCAAAGAAGCAACCGTCCGACTTGCTATACTCAACGGAACCCTGATAACCTTTATATTCTAAATAGTTCATTCCTATGCTTCAATGTGTTGATATAAAAGCGGCAGACAAGGGGAAAACCGTCGGCAACATATAGTACTTCTTAGCAGCACCTTCTGTCCCTATGCTTTTTTATATCTGAGTTTATATATCAGAAGAGATGGTTTTTGATTTTATGTAATATTTAATACCATTTGTAACACAAAAATCTTCTACTTCCGCAGCGCAACGATTATAAAATTGTTTTTGCTCTTTATACTTAGTAACCTTCGAATTATAATTCATTCGACCAAAAACTATTCTGTCGGTAAACCTAACACATTCAAGAATTGAAGATAAATTTTGCTCAACCAAATTAGGGGTGGGATAAGGCTCTATACTTACCCACGTTTTACACCCTCTATTATGCAAGAATTTCATTGCATTGAGTCTCTCAAAATATCCAGCAGAGAAAGGTTCCATTTTCGTCCGAAAACTCTCATCCAAGGAGACGAGAGTTATGCCGTATTCATTTTCCTTTGAAAGATCGCATAGTTCAGGAGGTAGTATACCTTTTGTCAAGACATTACATCTTATGCCATTTTCGTTTAGTTTCTTTATAGCCTTGATGCTCATGTCAGATATTTCCTCGTATTCATACATAAATGGGTCTGTGGTAAAGCATAATTGTACAGTCTTTATTCTATCCTTAAGTTGAGGGATCTCTGTATCCAACAAATCTAATGTGTTCTCAACCAAATAGGGTTGAAGCCATTCTGCATACGAACTAACTTGTCCGAATCTTTTTTTCATCATAAAAGCGTAACACGGGAATCTACAACCATGGGAACAACCAAGAACATGGTTCATTGTATAATCGCCATACTCAACACCTGTAATATACAACATCGATTTACGATGGATATAACCTTTAACAGTCTTCATTTCTGCTTCCTCCATAAGATTATTTGTTGCCCTTTCTTTTCTTCCCAGAAACTGCTCCTCTTACCCGTTCTCGTAAGTGGTGGAATCCGCTCAATATATAGTTTCCCTTCTCCTGATAGTTCTTCCAAGACACCATAAATAATTTTAAAATCACATATAATGCCACTTTTTGTCATTAAATTCGCCAGAAACTTACCTTTACTAATACTTTTGTTAATCTCTGGAAGTGATTCTATGACTTCTTTTCGTACCTCTTCTCTCGTAACTATATTTCCTTCTGCTGAAGTTGGAGCATCAAAGAGACAAAGTTGTCCATTTCTTTGTACATCAACACATAATTCTTCTTTTCTGTTCAACATATTTCGAGCCATTAGACAACAACCATCTTCATGATTGCAGACGTGTATCATCCGATACTTCGGGTGTTGCTCAGGTTTTAATTTAATAGGAATGTCAAGAACATATTTAAAATATTTATTTAGACACTCCTTGTACTCTGCAGAAAGTCGCTTTTCTGCTTGATATCCATCAATACTGTGTGATTTATAATCATTCACAATATTTTTCCAGTAATCTCCACCTGCAACTTTGTTTAGTAATTTTTCTGGATTTTTGATATCTTTAAAAGATATAGGAGCATATTCAATTAGTTCATCCAAATCACCAAAAGCCTCATCCTTACTCGTATCTACCTTCATATAGCTACAAGCGCATCTAAAAAATCCAAATGAGTTAAAATTTACCAACATCTCAATAGAGCTAAATTTGTATAACGCAAGTTTCTTAAATAGATTCATATCAAGATATTTTATTCCATATGGGTCAATATACAGAAATACATTCTGCCCCTTTTCTTTACGTATAGATTCAGAAATAATATTATTAAAACTTCCCTTTTTAGTATCTGGGCTATTATATATCGTAGAATAATCAGAAATATTCTGGCGCAGTTCTTCTATATGATTTTTTTCAATAAAGAGTAATCTTATTTCGTTACCTTTATTGCAACACTTTGATAGGTTAAGGCATTCATCGCGAACTTTTATAGCAATTAATGGAGAACCATCTTTACCATCTTCAAATTTCCCTTTGCCAGCAAAACAATCAACATAACAAATTGATTTGTTCGATTTAAGAAGTTTTTGGAAATATGGTTTCAAATAGCATTTAAGAAGTTTATCTTTGATAACTGCCCAATCACTTTTATGTTTGAAAAATTTAGAATTATCTTTTGACATACTTTTATTGTTAAGGACTACAACACGAACTGTTTTCAAATTATTATCGGAACAAATCTAAAGGTTTGTCTCAATGGATTTTATAATGATATTTTAGATCATATCATTAATAATCTCTGTGTATATGCTCATTTCTTATTTTTTACATCTGTTGCTTGTCGCAAATTTAATTAAAACGAGGAGAGATCGCTCATCCAGTCCGATGGAATTTGCGACCCCTTCTCCTTTCTCTTCGTACCCAGAGCCGGGGTCGAACCGGCACGGGTTGCCCCACTGGTGTTTGAGACCAGCGCGTCTACCGATTCCGCCATCTGGGCGTGGAGAACGGCGGCAAAGTTAGCGGTTTAGCTTGAGACGGGCAAGCGTTCTCGCCGTAAACTTCCCGACGTGTGCGGCAGGAGGCTACTTGTCCGCGTCGTCAGCCTTGGGGTTTTGCGGCTCTTCCTGCTGCTTTTTCGCCAAATATTCAGGCAGTGAGAGGCCGGCCTGCTCGAAGAGTTCGCCAAGCGGCGGGATGCTCTTCATCAGCCCGCTAAGGAAGTTCGCCGTGCTTGTGCGTCCGTCGCCTTGGCCCCCGCCGTTATCCCACACGGTGACCTTATCAATATTGATGCCCTTAATGGCCTCCACCTGCGTTTTCACAAGGTCCGGCAGCTTTTCCAAGAGGAGCAGCGTGTAAGCCTTCGTGGCGTCGCCGCCCGCCGCCTTGATCATCTTGTCGTAACCGTCGGCTTGCTTCGTCAACACCTCGTAAAGACCCTTGGCCTCCGCCTCCATCTTCGCGAAGATAGCGTCAGCCTCGCCCTTAGCGTTGACCCTTTTCTGCTCGGCCAACGCCTCGGCCGCCAGGACCACCCGCTGTTTCTCAATTTCCTGTGCGACGATGACGTTAGCCGTCTGGGTTGAGCGCTCACGAGCCGCACGCGCCTCCTCCGCCTTCTGTTCCGCGGCGTAAGCCTCCTCGAGGGCCAGCGCCTGAGCCACTTTCTCCGCGGCGGTAGCCTTGCGCTGCGCCTCCGCTTCCCGCTCGCGCCGGTTCGCGTCGCTGTTGGCTATGGAGATCTTTGCCTCGTTCTCACCCGCCACAGCCTGAGCGTTAGCGTCCGCCGTGCGTATGCGCGTCTCCCTTTGAGCCTCGGCTTTTCCTATCTCGCCCACTTTCTCCTGCTCCGCGACCCGCACCTTCGCCTCGTTTATCGCCTTGGCCGCGGCCTCCTGGCCGAGGGCCGCGATGTAACCACTCTCGTCTTTTATGTCGGTGACATTGACGTTTATCAGCCGAAGCCCGATCTTTTTCAGCTCAACCTCCACGTTCGCGCTGATGGCCTCGAGGAATTTGTCGCGGTCCGAGTTGAGTTCCTCTATGCTCATCGTGGCAATTACGAGACGCAATTGGCCAAAAAGGATATCCCTCGCCAGTTCCTGGATTTGCAGCGGGGTCTGTCCGAGCAGACGCTCCGCCGCGGCGAGCATTGTGTCAGGCTCTGTGCTGATTCCCACGGTGAAGCGGCAGGGAACGTCCACGCGGATATTCTGCCGGCTCAGGGCGTTTGTGAGATTTGCGTCGATGCTTATGGGAGTAAGCGAGAGGTACGCGTAGTCTTCTATGATGGGCCAGACGAACGCCCCGCCGCCGTGGTAGCATTTTGCGCTGCGGTTAGAGCCTTTTGCCCCGCCGTATACGACAAGCACCTTGTCTGACGGGCAGCGACGATAGCGGTTGATGAGCGCCATAAAGAGGAAAAGCGCCACGACGACGAAGATGACGATGAAAAGGAAAGAACCCATGGTGTATTACGTTTTAAGATTTTTGCCAAAAGCTGTTTATAGCGGCTCCACGAGCAGCGAGTGGCTGTCGATAACCTTCGAGACTCTCACCTTCGCCCCCGAGGGAATCTGCTCGCCGTCCGTTAGTGCCTCTATCTCGAGCACCGAGCCGTGCCAGCTGAGCTGCACCTTTCCGCTGCCTTTCCTGCGGGCCGGGACGCGGAGATAGACGCTGCACGTCATGCCCACGCACTCGTCGATGCGGAAGTTGCCGCCGTGCTGCAGTTTCATCAATTGTTTGAGCATAAACATAAAGGCCACGACGAAGGCAAGCCCGCAGATGAACGCCACGACCGTGACAAGATGGTGATTTTCAAAGGTGTTCCAGAAGCAAACCCCGCCCCATCCCACTCCGAGCAGGAAGTTCACGATGTTCCGCACGGTGAAAAGCTGTATGGCGCCGCCCGTGTCGAGCGTGTCGCCATTGGCGTCGCCCGCCGAGCCGTCGAAGGCGTCGCCCGAGGCGTCGGTGTGCCCCACGCCGATGAACGTGAGAATCATCTGTATCACAAAGACGAGCGAGGCGGCCACTGCTACTGCCCAGTAGAAACGCAGGGGAGCCGGGAAATTTGTGTAAGCGTCAATCAGCGAGCCCATAGTCTTTTTCTGTTTTTTGTTGAGCTTTCCCTCAGGAGGGCTTTGCAAAGGTAGGGAAAAACCCCCGAAGTCCGGCCCTCAGCGCTTGAAAAAAAGCGGTGCTTGCCGTATCTTCGCGCCAGAAAGCTTAGGATTATGGCACACCCGATGCAGAAGTTCCGCTATTGTCCCCTCTGCGGCGCGGCCTCTTTCCGTGAGAACGACGAGAAGAGCAAGCGGTGCCCCAGCTGCGGCTTCACGTATTTCTTCAACCCGGCCGCCGCGACGGTGGCTATCATCACGAACGAGCGGGGCGAGCTTCTCGTTACGCGTCGCGCGAAAGACCCAGCGAAAGGCACGCTCGACCTGCCGGGCGGCTTCTGCGACCTCCGAGAGACGGCCGAGGAGGGCGTGGCTCGCGAGGTGAAAGAGGAGACGGGGCTGGTGGTAAGCTCCGTGAAATTCCTCTTTTCCTTGCCGAACACCT
Organism: Prevotellaceae bacterium; assembly: GCA_021204865.1. Classification (GTDB taxonomy): domain Bacteria; phylum Bacteroidota; class Bacteroidia; order Bacteroidales; family Bacteroidaceae; genus Physcousia. The sequence goes on from JAJPYQ010000031.1 coordinate 36,697, forward strand.
ACCCCTACAGCGGGGTCGTGATACACACGGTCGACCTTTTCTTCGCCTGCCAAGTGGAAAGCGCCGCCGGGGCCCGCGCGATGGACGACGCAAGCCAGCTCTTTTGGCTCCCGCCCCGTGAGATTCGGCCCGAGCTCTTCGGCCTTGGGAGCATTCGCCTTGGGGTTCAGCGCATTTTGCAGCAGGGTTTCGCGGGTGAGCCTTAGGCCTTTCCCCGCGCGGCCCGAAGGTTTCGCGGGACTCCCCGTGGCTTTTTTCATTTTTCCCGTGGGTTTCGCCTCGATTCCTCGTGGAAAAAATTATTTTTCTCGAAGGGAATTTTATTTTTCCCGAAGGAAATGGGCTGACGCTACGTGTAGCGAGGGCGAATGCTACACGTAGCGGGAACGGTTGCCTGGGGGCGTGGGAAAAAAGGTTAGGGAAGTCCTCTAACTATCCGCGAAGAT
>JAJPYQ010000055.1:0-21336 GCA_021204865.1 Prevotellaceae bacterium
GAGTTCCAAAGCCTCCATTGGACGAGTTGGAAACGGTCCGTCGGAGGAGTTGGAAACGGTCCGTCGGAGGAGTTGGAAGAGGTCCGTCGGAGGAGTTTTGGCCCCTTCGTCGAAGCGTTTCTGATGCCTCGGGTATATCCGCAGCGAAAGGCAGGGGCTTCCTCTGGTACGCCACGCTGGGCGAGGGGCTTTGGCGCGACGATGGCTACCGAGCGGACTTGGGTGCGCCTTCCCCCTGACGTCTCGGGCAATGTGCTCTGCCTTGAGGAGGACAAGGAGGGGCGCGTCTGGTTCGGCACTGAGACGGGGCTGTTCTACGTCGACGGGAGAGACCTTCTTGTCGCGCGAGCCTGACACCGCCATAAGGCAAAGCGTAAGCTCCGCCCTCGGCTATGGCGGACGGCACCCCAGTGAGCGGGCAGCTCACCAAGGTGACAATGCATTGCCCTCAAGCGGCAGGGCATCCGTCCGCGGCTCGCTCCCTCACCTAAGCCCCGAGGGGCAGTGAGCCCCGAGCAAAGCGGAGCTTTGCCAAATGAGCAACGGAGAGCACCCAGCGAGCCGGAGAGCTCGCCAAATGAGCAACGGAGAGCACGCAGTGCTCGCCCAAAGAGCAACGAAGTACACGAAGTACACGTAGTTCTCCTTTCGAGTATAACTCCGAGCGTCACCTCCTCGCCTCCACGCCCGAGAGCCTGACCCTTCCGCACAACGCCAAGGGCATCACCCTCGAGCTTACCACACTCGACTACCTCAAGGCAAGGCAAGTGCAGTTCAGCTACCGCCTCTCCCCCCGTGAGACGTGGCACGCCCTCCCCCGAGGGGAGAACGCTATCCGCCTCACGTCCATTCCCTCCCGCCGCCTTAGGCTCGAGGTGAAGGCTACCGTCCCCGGCCGCTCCCTTACCCGAGCCTCAGAACGAGTTCCTGCTCCGAGCCCAAGGCTTGGCGGAGCAGCACCTCTCGGACGAGAAGTATGACATTGACGCTCTCTCCTCCGACCTCGGAATGAGCCGCAGCTACCTCTACCGAAGACTCGAGGCAGCGGGAGCGCCCAGCCCAGCCGTCTTCATCCACCACGTCCGCCTCCAGCGGGCAGCCGCCCTGCTGCGTGAGGGCAGGCTAAGCGTGAGCGAGGTAGCGTTCAGCATCGGCTTCAGCTTTCGTCAGCGACTGGCTGCCGCTGCTTCAACGCTCGTGCAAGCGAGTGAAGAGGAACTTGTTCGCTCTTCCGAGCGCAGCCGAGCCTCGCTGAAGGCCAGGAGATGTACGGGGTGCAGCCCAGTCAGTTTGGGCATGCAAGCTGCAAGCTTGCGGCAAAAAGCCCCGACGGGGCTTCACAAGAGTAGCCGGGGGTTTAGCGAAGCGATACCCTCGGTTCAAGGGGAGCATACCCTTCGAGAGGTTATCGGTTCGCCTGAAACACGTCGTAGGTGCCGTCGTCGAAGAATATGCGTATCTCAACGACGTTGCGCCTTGGCTTCTGCATCTCCCTGACCGCCTCCCTGACGGTCTCAAGGACTGTCTGCACGCTTGTCTCCGTCGCTGGTTGCCCGTGGCTCGAGGCAGGGGGGAGGTCGAAGAGGGTAGGCGAAGAGACATTTGTTTCCTTAGCTCCATCGCTCACACGCATCTCTCCCTCCCCGAAGATGAGCCACTCGATGCGCACGTCTGGGAAGCGTTGGTGGATAGCCTTGGCGTGGTTGAGGGTTGCCGATGTCCTTCCGTTGAAGATGTTAGACAGCGTTGCGGTGGCTATCCCTGTAGCCTGCGAGAACTCCTTCTGGTTCATCCCGCTCTCCTTCATGATTGTGTAGATGCGATCCTTCATAGCTCTATGCGATAAACGTCCTGTGCCGAGTGCCTGCAAAGGTAGGCAAAAGCGATTCAAGAAGCAATATCCCAGTATATAAATCGCCCAAGCCAAGGTATGGTTCGCAATTCGCAATCTGTGGTTCGGCTTGTTGAATAGAGCTTGAGCTATGCTTAAACAGTTTAGGGTGACACCCCTTCGATGGGCTTAAAGGCTGACGTTCGAGCTAAAGGCACTTAAGGGTTGATTAGCAATGAGTTACGTATTAATAGATAGCCTTATTACGCCTAACCTTGCACTTTATGCAGGGGATATGGGCATACAGCCAAGCCCCTTCCCGAACCCTCGCTTCGTCCGTTACTGTGCTTAGCGTTGATTTATAATGAATTACAGCGATGCTTGCCCTTTAACCACATATTCATTGGGCTGGCTATTAGGGCGTAAGGGGATTAATAAGGAAGTGAATTCCCGATTGTGAATTATGAATGCAGCGATTTATAGCGGTTAGGATTCGGGGAGACCACGATTGGGCTTTCGTAAATCACCGTCGGCATTCATAAACTCATATCACCACAAAGACGAATCAGGTTTATGCTATCGCAAGGCTTGCTGCCGTGAAACTCGCCTCGTTTCGGCCGTTGGGCAAGGAGCTTGGAAATAAGCGAGTCCTGAGAGGGGTAAAAGAGGGGCGAAGGCAGTGTTTACGGGGAAAGAAGCCTACAAATTCGTGTAGGGGAAAAGGGAGCTAAAAGATGAGGCACTTCGTGCCCTCCGTTGCCCAATTGGCGAGCGCTCCGGCTCGCTGGGTGCCCTCCGTATGTCGTCCCCATCCCGTCGTTGGGTCGCAAGCACTGGCGTGCCGCTCCCCGAATGCTCCGCTATGGGTCGCATTCGTCCAGGGAGGGGAGCCTTCGCTTCGCTCAGTGAAGAATGAAGTAGACAAGCTCACGAAGCAGCTCGCCCTGAGGGGTCTTGCAGCCCCCTACCCCTTTGGACTTGGCGTCGGTTTCGCGTATCTCGGAGATAATGTCGACGACCTTCGAGGCGCGGTAGTTGCGGCGGGCGGGGATGATGGACTGCCGCGCCGCCCACGTGCTCTTGCCTACCCAACGGGCTATTCCGTCGTCGCTACGGTCGGGAGCGTAGAAGGCGGTGAGCACGTCGGAGAAGAAGCCGAAGAGGCTGGCGAGTGTGAGCGTCAGTGCGAAGCTCTTGGGGTTGTCCCTGAAGTAGTTGACGATGCGGTTAGCCTTAAGGATGTCCCGCGCTGCCAGCGCGCCTTGCAGCTCGAAGTTGTTGTAGTCCTTGCTCACGCCCGTCAGCTCCTCCACGTGCGTTGCCCTTACGGTGGTCTCCCCCTTCGGGAGCAGCAGGCGAAGCTTGTCCATCTCCGAGGCGAGCCTCGTGAGGTCGCTGCCAACGTGTTCGCAGAGCATCTGTGAGGCTTGGGGCTCTATGGCGAGCCCGAGCGAGCGAAGGTAGTCGCTGACGAAGGGCGGGAGCTGGTTGTCGAACAAGCGCCTCGACTCCATCACGACACCCGCCTTGCGTATCTCCGTGAGCAGAGCCTTGGGGCTGTCCATCATGCCGTGCTTGTGGCACAGCACCAGCACTGTGCTCGTGAGCGGCTGCTTGACGTAAGGCAGAAGGCTCGCCTTGTCCTGCATTGACTGGAACTCCCTCACCACGACCACCCTGCGCTCCGCCAGCAAGGGGAACTGCCGAGCCATATTCGCCACGCTGCCCGCCCTCACCTCGCTGCCGTACACCACGTCGAGGTTGAAGTCCCGCTCCTCGGGCTTAAGGGCTGTGTCTACGATGAGCTGGCTGACCTTGTCGATGTAGTACTCCTCCTCCCCCATCAGCAGATATACGGGCGCGAGCGTCCCTGCGCTCACTTGGCGGGACACCTCGTAGTATGTCGCTCTCGCTTCCCTTGCCATCGTGCCTTAGAAGTCGTACCTGAGGTGGCGCACCGTCCACTTGTCCTGCTTAATCATCTCCAGCGAGTTGATGCCTATGCGTATATGGTCTCTGACGAAGGTCCTCGTCACCTGGCTGTCGCTCTCGGCAGTCTTCACCCCCTCGGGCGTCATAGGGTTGTCGCTCACCAGAAGCAGGGCTCCCGTCGGTATCTGGTTAGCCATGCCGCAGGTGAAGAGCGTGGCTGTCTCCATGTCGACGGCAAGGGCGCGGGTCGTCTCAAGGTAAGCCTTGAAGCGCTGGTCGTGCTCCCACACCCTTCGGTTCGTGGTGTACACGGTGCCAGTCCAGTAGTCCTGCCCGTGGTCTCTGACTGCCGTTGACACTGCCCGCTGCATCATGAAGGCGGGCAGCGAGGGCACCTCGGGCGGGAAGTAGTCGTTGCTCGTGCCTTCGCCCCTGATGGCCGCTATGGGCAGGATGAGGTCGCCCTTCTGCGTCTTGTCGGAGAGCCCTCCGCACTTGCCAAGGAACAGGCACGCCTTCGGGGCGACGGCGCTGAGCAGGTCCATCACGATGGCGGCGTTAGGGCTGCCCATGCCGAAGTTGATGATGGTGATGCCGTCTGCCGTGACGGTGCGCATGTTGCTGTCATAGTCAGGCTTCGTGGCGCCCATCTCCTCGCAGAACAAGTCCACATAGTTATTGAAGTTGGTCAGCAGCACGTAGCGTCCGAAGTACCCCAGCGCACGGTTCGTGTAGCGCGGCAGCCAGTTCTCTACGATTTCACGCTTAGTCTCCATGGTCTCTAAAGGTGACGCTTCGCCGGCGAAGTTAGCGAAAAGGGAGGCAGCAAGCAAGCGAACGGCCGTTATTTCTCTTTACGGGGCCGGGACGCATTCGCCGAACGTCTTGAAACCGGTCCGTCGGACCTCTTGGAATCGGTCCGTCGGACCTCTTGGAACTGGTCCGTCGGACCTCTTGGAACCAGTCCGTCGGACCTCTTGGAACTGATCCGGCGAAGGAACCGCGAAGGGTACTATATAGGCTTCACGAAGGTTAGCCGCTCAGTGCCGCGGGCCTTCGTTGGCGGACTGCCTCGAAGAGCAGTATTGCGGCGCTCACCGAGACATTGAGGCTGTCGAGCTCGCCCAGCATAGGGATGCGGATGTGTGCGTCCGCCGCCCTGCGCCAAAGCTCCGTAAGGCCCTTCGCCTCGCTTCCCAGCACGATGGCCGAGCCAGGGCGCATGTCCGTGTCGTAGTACAACTCGCTGTCCTGAAGCTGAGCTGTGAGTATGCTGATACCCTTCCCCTTAAGGAAGGCGACGCACTCCTCGGAGGAGCACGAGACGCAGGGCACGGTGAAGATTGAGCCAAGGGAGCTGCGCACGACGTTGGGGTTGTACAGGTCGCCCCGAGGGTCGCAGACTATGACAGCGTCCGCTCCCGCAGCGTCGGCGCTTCGCAGCACAGCCCCGAGGTTGCCCGGCTTCTCAACGCTCTCCAGCACCACGACGAGAGGCTCTGGGCTGAGACGGAGGTCTTGCAATCGCAGCCTCTCGAAGCGCACCTCCGCCATCACGCCCTCCGTGCCCCCGCGGTAAGCCATCTTCGAGTACACCTCGGGCGTGACAAGCCAGACGCTGTCCTCGGGGACGGCTATCTCTGAAAGGCAATGTTCGCTGCCCGCCACCTCGGGGCAATAGTACACAGCCTCGACGCTTAAGCCTCGCCGAAGGCAGTGCCCCAGCTCACGCCAGCCCTCAAGCACGAACACGCCCTGAGCGTCCCTCTCGGAGGGCTTGCGCTGAAGAGCGAGCAGGCGCTTAACCTTGGGATTCTGTAAGCTTGTGACGACCCTATTGGTGCTGTTCACGAAGGAGGTCGTTGACGGTCTTCACAGGGTTAAAGGTAGAGAGAGGCACCTCGACGAAGACGGTGCTCCAGTCGCTCATAGCCCCGTTCCACAGTCCCGGCAGCTCGAGCGCCTTAAGCTCCCGCCCGTTCTTGCTCTTCTGACTGATGAAGCCCGTGGCAGGGTCTACGTACTTGGGCAGGTCGAAGGGGCAACCCTTATAGTCACGGATGGCGCACACAAGGTCAACGGGGTTGAAGTGCGTCCCTTCTGTGAACATACGCACGTACTCAGCGTTGCCCTTGTCTATCTGGCTGCTCTCGAGTATCTGCAGGGAGACGCTGCCGTCGGGGTTGTAGGCAAGGAACGGCCCGCCGCCAGGCTCGCCCTCGTTCCTTACCACACCGCAGACACGCATGGGGCGGTTCAGCTTCTTGCGAAGGCAGATGACGAGGTCTGCGTCCTCCATATCCTTAAGCCCGGGGATGTCCGTGCATAGCTCATGCCTGACGAAGCGGACGATGTCCAGCACCTGCTGGTGGGAGTAACGCCCACTGTCGAGCAGACGGAGGAAGGAGAATGCCTTCGCCTGAAGGTCGACCAGCACACCGGCAATCACCTGCTTCCACGTCACCGTGTCCCCCTTCAGCCGGTCGGGCACCACGTTGTCTATGTTCTTAATGAAGACCACCTCGCTGTCGAGGTCGGAGAGGTTCTGTATAAGAGCACCATGCCCGCCCGGGCGGAAGAGCAGCCGCCCGTCGTCGGTGCGGAAGGGGGTGTTGTCGGGGTTGACGGCTATGGTGTCCGTGCTGGGCTTCTGCTCGCTGAAGCTCACGTGGTACTTAACGCCATATCGGGCTTCGTACTCGGGCAGTATGCGGGCGACAAGAGCCTCGAACAAAGCCCTGTGCTCATGGCTTACGGTGAAGTGCACGTCCGCTACGCCTTGGCTCGAAGCATAGAGCGCAGCCTCCACGAGATGCTCCTCCAGCGGAGTGCGGGCTTGCGTCTCGTAGCTGTGGAACTGCAGCAAGCCCTTTGGCAGCTGGCCGTAGCCTAAGCCCTCGCCCTCAAGCATATTCCTCACCACCGCCTTGTAGTCGCCCTTCTCTATCAACGCCTCAACGCCCTCACCCTCATTCACGCGGCAGGCATCGTCGAGGGCGGGATAGAAGGCGAAGCGCCTGATCTCAGCGAAGAACCGCCGCTCGAAGTCTGTAGTCGGAGCGTCGTAGTCAGCCTCAAGGAAGGCGAACATGTCCTTGAACATACGGCTCGCCGCGCCGCTTGCCGGCACGAACTTCGTGATATGATGCCCCTGCTTCTTGTAGTCCTGCCACAAGGCAATGTAACGCTCCTGCTCCGCCTCGCCCAAGGCAAGGATGCCGTTCTCTGTACTTGCCGCCGCCTTGAGCTTAAGGTAGGGGAAACCCGTCTCGAAACTGCGCAGCTGCCCTTCTATCTGCTCGCTGCTGATGCCCTTCTCCTCGTACTGGGCTGTGTCGTTAATCGTGGTCATAGTAAGTTAAGTGTTTAAGTGTTCGCACGCCAAAAGTACTAATTAATCTCTTATGCATCACACTGGCAAAGCTCTTTTTTAGTACCTTAGCGTCGCATTCAAGGCAAAGTACTTCCTTACGATGACAGCAGATACCCTCTTTACGGAACAAGAGCATACCGCCCTCAGCGAGGCAAAGGCAGAGCTGATGAAGCTCGTACAGCCAGTGCTGCACGAGGGAGACGAGGCTCTTGTTGACGAATACCTGAGGCAAGCCATAGGCTCGGGCAAGCTTGAGCGTGACGAGTTCGGGCACAACCCTATCGTCGTGGACGTAGAGACGGCTCTTGTTGTTGCCGAGGAGATAGGGCATAATCGCAGTGCCTTGTTAGCTGTTATGCTGAGCAGCGTTGTTGGGTGTAACGTAGATGCCTTGGACAACGTGCGTAAGGACTTCGGCGAAGACGTGGCTAAGATACTGCACGGACTGCTGCACGTCAAGGAGCTTTACGACAAGTCTGCCTCGATTGAGAGCGACAACTTCCGCTCGCTGATGGTGACCTTTGCCGAGGACATGTGGGTCATCCTCATAATAATAGCGAACCGTGTTTGGCTTATGCGGCAGATACGGGACACGGAGAACAAGGAGGCACAGCGCAGGGTTGCCACCGAGGCGGCGTACCTCTACGCCCCCCTCGCCCACAAACTGGGGCTTTACAAGCTGAAGAGCGAGCTGGAAGACCTCTCCCTGAAGTACCTCGACCCGCAAGCCTACTATCACATAAAGGAGAAGCTGAACGAGACGAAGAAGAGCCGCGACGCTTACATCGAGAGCTTCATCACGCCTGTGGAGCAACGCCTGCGAGCGGCAGGGCTTAAGTTCCATATCAAGGGCAGGACGAAGAGCATACACAGCATCTGGCAGAAGATGGGCAAGCAGAAAGTGGACGTGGAAGGAGTGTTCGACCTCTTTGCCATCCGCATAATCCTTGAGTCAGAGCCAGAGAAGGAGAAGCAGGCCTGCTGGCAGACGTTCAGCATCATCACCGACATGTACCAGAGCAACCCGAAGAGAATGCGCGACTGGCTGTCCGTACCCAAGAGTAACGGCTACGAGAGCCTGCACATCACCGTGCTGGGACCAGGGCAGAAGTGGGTGGAGGTGCAGATAAGGACGCAGCGAATGGACGACGTGGCGGAGCACGGACTGGCTGCGCACTGGCGATATAAAGGCATAAAGGGCGCAGAGGGAGGCGTTGACGAGTGGCTTAGCAACATACGCTCCGCCCTTGAGAACAACGACGACGACCTGCAGACGATGGACCAGTTCAAGATGGACTTGGTAGAGGACGAGGTGTTTGTCTTCACCCCAAAGGGCGACCTTTTCAAGCTGCCTATGGGAGCGACGGTGCTTGACTTCGCCTACGCCATTCACACAAACGTTGGCAACCACTGCACGGGGGCGAAGATTGGCGGCAAGATAGTGACCATAAAGAACAAGCTGCGCAGCGGCGACCAAGTAGAAATACTCACATCGAACAACCAAAGCCCTAAGCAAGACTGGCTCAGCATCGTTTCCACAAGCCGGGCGAGGAGCAAGATACGCCAAAGCCTGAAGGAGGGCGAGGCGAAGCGTGCAAGCCTTGCGAAAGAGCTGCTGGAGCGGAAGATGAAGAACCGCAAGATTGAGGTGGACGAGCCCACGCTTATGCACACAATTAAACGTCTCGGCTTCAAGGTGGTGACAGAGTTCTACCAAGCGATAGCTGACGAGAAGCTGGACGTGAACAAAGCCATTGAGACTTACCTCCTCAGGCAGCGGCACGACCGGGGGGAAGACCCCGTCATGCAGGCTCGGAGCGCCGAGGAGTTCGTCCTGCCAGCCGAAGACAGTAAGAAAGGCAAGACACACCAGTCGGCTGGCGATGTCATCGTGATAGGGAAGGACACGAAGGGGCTTGAGTATAAGCTCGCCAAGTGCTGCAACCCAATCTACGGCGACGAGGTGTTCGGCTTCGTCAGCTTGTCGGGAGCGATAAAGATACACCGCCTGACGTGCCCCAACGCACAGCAGATGCGAGAGCGTTACGGCTATCGCATCGTAAAGGCAAGCTGGGCGGGCAAGGGAGAGAACACGTATGCCATCACCCTCCACGTGGTGGGGAACGACGATATGGGCATAGTCAACAACATCACCAGTATAATATCTAAGGAGGAGAAGATACAGATGCGCTCCATCTCCATCAGCTCCGACGACGGGCTCTTCAGCGGACAGCTTACGGTTATGCTGGAAGACTTGGGGAGGTTGCAGCAGCTGATTAAGAAGCTGAAGACAGTAAAAGGTGTGAAGAATATAACAAGGGCTTAACTAACATGATGAACAGGAGCGAAAAAAGCCCGTGCGGTCGAGAGAAAAACATCGGGGGTTTGGGGCTAAAACATCGGGGGTTTTGGAGCAAAACATCGGGGGTTTTGGAGCAAAAGAATGCGCGGTCGAGAGAAAAAGTCGGCGCGGTCGTGGGGCATCGACCGTGCGGTCGCTTTGAATTGAGCCAAATGGGAATTGCTTTGGCTGCCTAAAAGACAAAGATGATAATTAGAATACACATAGATATGAGACACTTCATTTATTTGATTATGGCTATGCTGCCGCTGACGGTCAGCGCAGAAAGCATCGACATCAAGACGCTTCGGGTGACTGAGCCTATCTCATCGCTCGCACCATTCTCCACAGACAGCACCGACGTGTTCGGCAAGCCGTGGGACGAATCCTCACGAATGCTGGACGGGATTGCCAACCTTTCGGCTTGGAAGCAAGGCAAGGAGACCACCGACAGCATCATCAAAGCCCCAACCACTGACGCAGTCCGCTTGGCTGGCTTCACCATCGAGAACCGCAACTTCACTAAGATTTCCGTAAAGGCTGTGGGAAGCGGGCGAAAAGACGTATATATTGACGGTGAGAAGTCCGCAGACAAAAGCCTAAAGCCCGGGAGGCATGAGGTGGTGATAGCCTTGCTGCAGGAGGCTGGCAAGGCGGACACGCTGAGGGTAAGCGTGGAGAGCGAGGCGGAGCTGGACATAAACCCCACGTGGAAACAGCCCTACACCCTTGAGACGCTGATGAACGGGGAGCGGATGGGCAGCGTAAGGATTAGCGCAGACGGGCAGTACCTTGTCCTCGACAAGACGTTGACAAACACGGACACTAAGGTGGAGCAGAGCAAATGGCTGATTGACATCGGCAGTGGCAATCGCACCTCTGTGCCTGACTTCATACAGTGGACGAGCAAGGGACACCGATATATGGTGAGCCACAGCGACGGAAAAGGGGCGACTACCTACGAGCTTGTGGATGCCGCCACGGGTAAGAGCGAGACGCTGCTAACCACAACGTGCAAGGACAGAGGCTACCTGCTGCCTGGCGAGAAGCAGATGCTCGTGTTCAAGAGGACAGAAGGACCGAAGGAAGACAAGGATGTGTTCCAAGTGCTTATGCCCGACGACCGCCAGCCAGGCTGGAGAGACCGCAACAACATAGCCTTGCTCGACATCGAGAGCGGGCAGCTTCGCACCATAACCCAAGGACAGCACGACGTGAGCGCTGACCTAAGCCCCGACGGCAAGAAGATGCTGCTCACCATCAGCGAGAACGAGATAACCGAGCGTCCTTTCATCTTCTTCACCGCCCTCGTGCTTGACTTGGAGACGATGCAGGCTGACACACTCTTCACGCACGACGGCTTCGTGGCTGGAGGGCAGTGGAGCCCCGACGGCAAGAGCGTGGTGTTCCAAGGCAGCCCCGAGGCGTTCGGCGGCATAGCCAACAGAGTTCCCGAGGGTATGACGCCAAGTATGATTGAGCAGGAGCTGTTCCTCATCAAGCTTCCTTCCAAGGAGATTGTGCCGCTCACCGTTGACCTCGACCCAAGCATCATACGCTGGGAGTGGAGCAAGGCGGACGGCATGATATACGCCCTCTGCGAGAACAGGGACAACCAGGACATATTCCGCATCGACCCGCAGACTTGCAAAGCCACTATGCTTAAGCTAAGCGAGCGCTTCGTGCTGCGCTTCTCCCTTGCCGAGGACTCCCCCACCCTCGCCTACTGCGGGCAAGGTCACTCCAACAGCGACCGCCTCTATGTGGTGAACCTGAAGAGCGGAAAGGAGCAGCTGGTGGAAGACCTTGACGCAGTGAGGATGAAGGACATCGAGCTGGGAGAGTTCGGCGAATGGAACTTCAAGGCGGAGCGAGGCGACACCATCTACGGGCGCTACTATCTGCCGCCTCACTTCGACCCCTCGCAGAAGTACCCGATGCTGGTCTACTACTATGGCGGATGCAGCCCCGTGGGACGCTATCTCGACAGCTACTACAGCTTCCACGGCTGGGCTGCGATGGGCTACGTTGTGTACGTCATTCAGCCTTCGGGCTGCACGGGCTTCGGGCAGGAGTTCTCAGCACGCCACGTCAACGCTTACGGGGACTACACGGCTGACGACATTATACAAGGCACGAAGCAGTTCACGGCTGAGCATTCGTGGGTCAACGCCGACAAGATTGGCTGCCTTGGAGCGTCGTACGGCGGCTTTATGACGCAGTACCTACAGACGCAGACCGACATCTTCGCCGCAGCCGTTAGCCACGCAGGCATCAGCGACCCGTCGAGCTACTGGGGCTACGGCTATTGGGGTTACAGCTACAGCGCTGTGTCGGCGGCTAACAGCTACCCGTGGAACAACCCGCAGCTCTTCAACGACCACGCCCCGCTTAACCTTGCAGACCGTGTGCACACCCCCATCCTCTTCATGCACGGCAACGCTGACACCAACGTGCCTATCAACGAGAGCATTCAGATGTTCACCGCCCTTAAGATACTGGGGCGTGAGTGCGCCTTCGTCACCGTCGACGGGCAAGACCACCATATCCTCGACTACAACAAGCGCATCAAGTGGCAGGACACCATCTACGCCTGGTTCCAGAAGTGGCTTAAGGACGACCCATCTTGGTGGGAGGCGATGTACCCGACTAAGAACCTTAAGTAATGCTTTACCCCGAGAACATAGAGCATAAGCTGGGCTTCGACGAGATACGCACGCTGCTCAAGGGGCATTGCATCAGCAAGCTCGGCATAGAGCGGATAGAGGGGCTGCACTTCGTGACTGACGCTTCGCTCGTGCAGGAGGCGTTGGCTCAGGTAAGCGATATGGACCGCCTGCTCAGCAGCGAGGGGCAGCTGCCAGGGGAGGACTTCTTCGACCTCCGCCCCTCAGTGCGCAAGCTCCGTGTGGAGGGCATCTACCTTGAGGAGCAGGAGCTGTGGGAGCTGAAGAGGGCGCTCGACACGCTTCACTCTTGGACTGCGCTGATACGTGCCGAGGAGGGGGCATACCCTGCCCTTGAGCGTATGGCGGAGGGAGTGTTCACCTTCCTCAAGGTTACCGAGAGCATAGACAAGATACTGGACAAGTACGGGCACATCAAGGACAACGCAAGCCCTGAGCTGCTGAAGATAAGGCTGGAGATGCGCCGCTCGGAGGGCAGCGTTAACCGTGTCCTGCTCAATATCCTCGAGAAAGCCAAGCAGGAGGGTCTGCTGGAGACGCACGTCATGCCCACGATGAGGGACGGCAGGCTGCTCATCCCCGTCTCCCCTGCACTTAAGCGGCGCATAAGCGGCATCGTGCACGACGAGAGCGCCTCGGGCAAGACCGTCTTCATAGAGCCGTCGGAGGTGGTGGAGGCTAACAACCGCATCCGTGAGCTTGAGGCGAGCGAGAGGCGTGAGGTGATACGCATCTTGCAGGCGTTCACTGGCACACTTCGCCCCTTCCTGCCTGAGCTTCAGAGAGCCGTTGAGTTCCTCGCTGACGTGGAGATGGTGCTTGCCAAGCATCAGCTGGAGCAGCAGATAGGAGCAGTCGTGCCTCGGCTCAGCCCCTCCCCTCTCGTCGACTGGACGCTCGCCCGCCATCCCCTGCTTGAGCTCTCGCTAAGGAGGCAAGGCAAGCGCATCGTGCCGCTTGAAATAAAGCTGACCCGACAGCAGCGCATCCTCGTCATCAGCGGACCTAACGCAGGGGGCAAGTCGGTCTGCCTCAAGACCGTGGGGCTGCTTCAGTACATGCTTCAGTGCGGCTTGCCCATCACCCTTGGGGAGAACAGCCAGACGGGCATCTTCAACGACGTGTTCATTGACATAGGGGACGAGCAGAGCATCGACAACGACCTATCGACCTACAGCAGCCACCTCCTTAACATGAAGGCTATGATGAAGGGCTGCAACCCGCAGAGCCTGCTGCTCATCGACGAGTTCGGCAGCGGCACGGAGCCCACCATCGGCGGGGCGATAGCCGAGGCGATGATGAAGCGCTTCGTCGGGCGGGGAACGTTCGGGGTCATCACCACGCACTACCAGAACCTCAAGCACTTCGCAGAGGAGGCGGACGGCGTGGTGAACGGAGCCATGCTCTACGACCGCCAGCAGATGCAGGCGCTCTTCCAGCTTCAGATAGGCAACGCGGGCAGCTCCTTCGCCGTGGAGATAGCCCGAAAGATAGGCATACCGGAGGACGTTATCGCCGACGCGACGGAGATAGTGGGCAAGGACTACGTCAACGCCGACAAGTACCTGCTGGACATCGTCCGTGACAAGCGCTACTGGGAGAGCAAGCGGCAGACGATACACCAGAGGGAGAAGGATATGGAGCAGACCATCGCCCAGTATGAGAGGGAGATGGCTGACCTCCGCCAGAGGCGCAAGGACATCATCCGAGAGGCGGAGGAGCAGGCGAGGCAGATGCTCGAGCAGAGCAACGCCAAGATAGAGAGCACCATAAAGGAGATACGCGAGGCTAACGCCGAGAGGGAGCGCACGAGGGAGGTGCGCCGAGGGCTCGAGGAGTTCCGCTCTGAGGTTGGAAGCTCTGACGATAATGACGACGCGATAGAGAAGAAGATGCGCCAGATAGAGGAGCGCAGGCGACGGAAGGAGGAGCGCAAGGGCAGGAAGGCTGCCTCGCAGGGGACGGCTGCCCAAGAGACTGCCGCCCCATTGTCTTCCCAAGAGACTGCCCCCGTCGGCGTAGGCTCGACGGTGAGGATAAAGGGGCAGACCGCCGTGGGCAAGGTGACGGACGTGAGCGGCAAGCGGGCGACAGTGCTCTTCGGCCTTATGCGCACCATCGTCGACCTCGGGCGTCTCGAGCCTGCCTCCGAGCCTGAGAGGCAGGAGGCGGAGGGCAAGCCGCTCAACTTCGTCAGCCGAGAGACACGGGAGCGCATGCACCAGACGCAGCTCAACTTCAAGGAGGAGATCGACGTGCGGGGCTTAAGGGGCGACGAGGCTCTGCGCACCATCACGTACTACGTGGACGACGCCATCCTCGTCGGCGCGAGCCGCGTGCGCATACTACACGGCACCGGCACGGGGGCGCTGCGGCAGCTCATCAGGCAGTACCTGCAGACGGTGCCGCAGGTCTCCTCCGCCCGCGACGAGCACGTGCAGCTGGGCGGCGCGGGCATCACCGTGGTGGAGTTCACCTACTAAGCACTTACCGACCCTATTATATATAAGGTATGGAGCCGCGACCCCATACCTTATATTATTATGCCCATAGCTGTGGCCTATCGCGAAAAGGAGCGGCTGGTTGTCGCAAAGAGGAGCGGCTGGTTATCGCGAAGAGGAGCGGCTGGTTGTCGCGAAAAGGAGCGGCTGGTTGTCGCGAAAAGGGTCTACACCCCTTTTGGCAAAGAGGTCTACACCCTTTTTGGCAAAGAGGTCTACACCCCTTTTGGCAAAGAGGTCTACACCCCTTTTGAGGCTCTTAGGCGTGCCCCCTAAGGGCCTACCTGTTGAGGGCTTGGCAGAAAGCCTTGTAGGAGGCGGCGAGCCTGGACAGCTCGTAGGGCTCGACGCTGCGGGAGAAGGGACCCTTCACCTCGTCCAGCCCGAAGTAGGTCTTAAGCAGCGAGGCGAGGTTGAAGGAAAGGTCGCCTCCCCTCTTCATCACATAGTTCACCGCCCTAAGGAGCAGCCCTCGGTCGTGGTCGAGGAAGCGCAGGGTCAAGAGCAGCTGGAAGGAGGCGGCCTCTGTCGCCACGGGCAGGAGGTAGCGCAGCATCCTCCGCGGGTCGCTCACGCCCAAGAGGGCGAAGAGCCTCTGCACCTCCTCGGGCTTCTCAAGAAGGGGAAGGAGGCGGGTCAACGCCTTGTGCGTGTCCGTCTCGTTAGGGATGAGGAGGCGGCAGAACGAGGCGAAGCCCTCGCTCCCCACGTCCATCCCCCTCTGCGCGGCGCTCTTGAGCATAGTCACGAGGAAAGCCTTGCTGTTGTGCCTGACGAGCACTGAGGCAAGCTGCCAGAAGTCACTGTCAGGGAGGCTCGGCATCAGCGCCTCGCCAAGCATGTAGCCAGCGGTGCGGAACTGGGAGTTCGACAGGGAGTCAACGTACGCCGTCACTCCTTGCCAGTCTCTTTGGGCAAGAAGAACCCTCAGGCGAGCCTCGAGGGCGGGGTGGTAGTGCTTGTCGGTCGATGCCAAGGCTTCGTGTCGCTGCTTATCAAAGAGAAAGGCACCCTCAGGCTGGGGTGCCTTCCTTGCTTGAGCCTCTTGTCGGATTCGAACCAACGACCCCGAGATTACAAATCACGTGCTCTGGCCAACTGAGCTAAAGAGGCGGGTGGGAAAGCTACCTGCATCGCGCCGCTACGACCCCGTACCCTTGCTGCGGTCAAGCCCTGGGGGATTCCGAGGGAGCATGCCGTACAGGACTTTCCCATGTCTTACGGGCGGCAAAGTTAGGCAACGCAGGCTTAACCTCCAAACATTCTCACTGGTTTTCGTCCATCCGCGCGAACGCCTGCTCAAGGTCGGCTATGATGTCCTCCACGTGCTCCACCCCTATGCTCAGGCGGACGGTGGAGGGCGTGATGTGCTGCTCGGCAAGCTCCCGAGGGCTCATCTGCGAGTGCGTGGTGGTCTCGGGGTGGATGACCAGCGACTTAACGTCCGCCACGTTGGCGAGCAGGGAGAAGAGCCTCAGGCTGTCGATGAAGCGCCACGCCTCCTCCCTCGTGCCGTCTATCTCGAAGGTGAATATCGAGCCTCCGCCCTTGGGGAAGTACTTCTTGTAGAGCTGGTGCGTCTTGTGCTCGGGCAGGCTCGGGTGCGACACTGACCTTACGTGAGGGTTGCCCTTCAGCCACTGCACCACACGAAGGGCGTTCGCCACGTGCCTCTCGATGCGAAGGGGAAGCGTCTCAAGCCCTTGCAGCAAAGTCCAGGCGTTGAAGGGGGAGAGCGTCGCCCCCGTGTCCCTGAGGATGACCGCCCTTATGCGCGTGACAAAGGCAGCAGCCCCAGCCACGTCTGCGAACACCGCCCCGTGGTAAGAGGGGTCGGGCTTGGCGAGAGTGGGATACTTGTCGGGGTACGCCTTGAAGTCGAACCGCCCAGCGTCCACTATCACTCCCCCAAGCGACGAGCCGTGTCCGCCTATGAACTTGGTTGCGCTATGCACAACGACATCAGCCCCGTAGTCTATCGGGCGCACCAGCAAGGGGGCGAAGGTGTTGTCCACAATGAACAGCACCCCGTGGCGGTGCGCAACCTCGGCTATTGCCTCAAGGTCGGCAACGTCGGAGTTGGGGTTGCCCAGCGTCTCGGCGTACACCACCTTGGTGTTGGGCTGTATAGCCGCCTCGAGGGCGGAGAGGTCGTTGGGGTTGACTATCGTGAAGCTGATGCCTTGCGTGGTAAGCGTGTGGGTGATAAGGTTGAACGACCCGCCGTAGAGGTTGTCGGCAGCCACGACGTGGTCTCCCGCCTGCAAGACGTTCTGCAAGGCGTAGGTAGCCGCAGCCGCCCCCGAAGCAACAGCCAAGGCAGCCACGCCTCCCTCGAGGGCAGCCATACGCACCTCAAGCACCTCCTGCGTGGGGTTGGTGAGGCGACCGTAGATGTTGCCAGCGTCACGCAAGGCGAAGCGGTCGGCAGCGTGCTGGCTGTTGTGGAACACATAGCTCGCCGTCTGGTAGATAGGCACTTGCCGGGCGTCTGTTGTAGGGTCTGCCTGCTCCTGCCCTGCGTGCAGGGCGATGGTCTCAAGGTGTAGCTTGCGAGTTTCCATAATGTCTCCTTTCTTATTGGTTTACCTGTTAATTCACACGGCAAAGGTAAGGCATTGCGTTCATATAGTCTTCGCCTTTACGCAAATACGGGAAAGAAGGCATAATTCAACGCCTTTAGCAGAATAAACGCACTGCCGCCCCTATGGATAAGCCCACTCTTGCAGAACGCCATTAAAGGCAATCATCCTTGGTTGCCCCGCCCTTGGGGCTTCCCGTTGCGCACAAGCTCAACGAGCAGGGCGGGAGCTTTGAAGAAAGGTGTCTGGGTGAATGTGTTGGGGCGGTAGAACTTCACCGTGTCGAGCCTGAGGTCTACGCTAAAGGGCTGCTGCGGCAGGAAGGGCTTCTCCGTCTTGTAGACGAGCATCTGCACCCTCAGCCTCTCCATCCCCACGAGCTCAGCTCTGTGGAACTCCTCCACCATCTGCTTCGTGTTAGGCTCAAGGGTGACGAGGAAGCGGCACAGGCAGCTGGCGTTGTCGAACGAGAGGAGCAAGGCTTGCAGGTAGTAGTTGCTGTCGTTCACGAGGTAAGCCCTGAAGGTGTCCCCGTCCGTCCCCCAAGGGATGAAGCCAAGGTAAGCGTTCAGCAGGTCGCCCCCACGCCTCTCCAAAGGCTTCTTATGGAAAGTAACGGGCGGCTCGGCAGGCTCAGGCTCAGGCTTCACCTTCACCTCCTTTCCCTCATCGATAACCACCACCTCACGCTTCAGCATAGGTATGTCGAAGCCGTCCTCATCCCTCACCAGCACTATGTCCTTGCCGTCGAAGCCGCTCACCGTGCCGCCTCCCACCTCGTTGACGAAGCGCACCTTGTCTCCTATCCTCATCTGTCCGTTGCTTTAATTACGGGCGCAAAGATACTAAAGACGAGGATAAATAGCTAACTTTGCACGCCTTATGACTAACGCTAAGGACATCAGCATTAAGGACTACGACTACCCCCTCAGCGAGGAAAGGATTGCCAAGTTCCCGCTCAAGGAGAGGGACAAGAGCCGTCTCCTTCTTTACAAAGGAGGCAACATCAGCGAGGACATCTTCAGCTCCCTGCCCAAGCACCTGCCCAAGGGAGCGCTTATGGTGTTCAACAACACCAAGGTGATACAGGCTCGCCTGCGCTTCCGCAAGGAGACGGGGGCTGTTGTAGAGGTGTTCCTGCTTGAGCCTCTCACTCCTGCCGACTACGCAGAGAGCTTCGCCCGTCAGGGGCAATGCGAGTGGCTCTGCCTCGTGGGCAACCTTAAGCGGTGGAAGGCAGGCACACTCTCTCTCGCCTTAGCAGGGCAGGAGACGGAGCTTAGAGCCACACGCCTCGAGGAACAAGGGGGCGCACACCGCATCCTCTTCCAGTGGACGGGGCAACAGTCTTGGGCTGAGGTGCTTGAGCAAGCGGGCGAGCTGCCCATACCGCCCTACCTTAACCGCAAGACCGAGGAGAGCGACAAGACCTCTTACCAGACCGTCTACAGCAAGATGGAGGGAAGCGTGGCTGCTCCCACGGCTGGACTGCACTTCTCCCGGGCGGTGCTTAGGGAGATTGACGAGCGGGGCATAGACCGTGAGGAGGTGACGCTGCACGTTGGGGCAGGCACGTTCAAGCCAGTGAAGAGCCAGACCATTGGGGAGCACGAGATGCACTCCGAGCATATCGCAGTGCGCAGGCAGACCATAGAGAAGCTGCTCAGCCACGGAGGGCGGGCGATAGCCGTGGGTACCACCAGCGTGCGCACCCTTGAGAGCCTTTATTATATGGGCTTAAGGGCGAAGCTGCTGATGGACAGGGCTGCCGACACGGGCGACGCCGAGGAGCTTGCCACAGAGCAATGGGAGCCTTACTGTCAGCCCTCGCCCTACCCTATGCCGAGCACCTGCGAGGCGCTGCGCCTGCTCCTTATATATATGGATAAGCACAAGCTACAGACCCTGCACTCAGCCACACGCATAATCATTGCCCCAGGTTACACCTACCACGTCGTCAACCAAATGCTCACCAACTTCCACCAGCCCCAAAGCACGCTGCTGCTGCTCGTCTCCGCCTTCGTGGGCGACGACTGGCGCAGGGTCTACGACTACGCCCTCTGTCAGGGCTTCCGCTTCCTCAGCTATGGCGACTGCTGCCTGCTCTCACGCCAATGATAGCCACACAGAAGGACAACGAGAAAGAGATGCTGCCCCTCTGCGACGAGCAAGGCAACATCATCGGAGCTGCCACGAGGGGAGAGTGCCACGGAGGAAGCATGCTCCTCCACCCCGTCGTGCATCTGCACGTCTTTAACCCGAAGGGCGAGCTCTTCCTGCAAAGGCGACCCTCGTGGAAGGACATACAGCCAGGCAAGTGGGACACAGCCGTGGGCGGACACGTTGACCTCGGGGAGAGCATTGAGCAGGCTCTCGTGAGGGAGGCGCAAGAGGAGCTTGGCATAGAGGGCTTCGAGGCAGAGAGGCTTACGCCCTACGTCTTCGAGGGCGAGAGGGAGAGGGAGCTTGTCTACCCCCACAGCTGCGTCTACGAGGGCGAGATACATCCGAGCAAGGAGACGGACGGGGGCAGGTTCTGGAGCCTTGAAGAGATAGAGGAGGCTATGGGCAAGGGCGTGCTTACCCCCAACTTCGAGGGCGAATACAGGCGTTTGTTCCTGAAACCTCTTGCATTACGTCCTAAAAGCACTACCTTCGCGAGGGAAAACTCAACTAAGCACTAATGGACAAAGGTAAAGTGGACGCCCTGCTGGGCATCGTCTTCGGCGACGAGGGCAAGGGCAAGATAGTGGACTATTTCACCCCAAGGTACGACATCGTGGCTCGCTTCGCAGGCGGGCCCAACGCGGGGCACACCATCATCTTCGGAGGCAAGAAGTTCGTGCTTCGCTCCATCCCCTCGGGCGTCTTCGACAAGGGCAAGCTCAACATCATAGGCAACGGCTGCGTCATCGCCCCCGACCTCTTTATGCAGGAGGCAAGGGAGCTGGAGCAGGCAGGCTACGACGTGAGGGAGCGTCTGCACATAAGCAAGCGGGCGCACCTCATCCTGCCCACGCACCGTCTCCTTGACAAGGCGTACGAGGCTGCCAAGGGCAAGAACAAGGTAGGCACCACGGGCAAGGGCATCGGCCCCACCTACAGCGACAAGGCAAGCCGCACGGGGCTTCGTGTGGGAGACATGCTGGAAGGCTTCACCCTGAAGTACGACACCCTCAAGGCTCGACACCTTCAGATACTCAGCGACCTCCGCTACACCGGCTTCGACATCCGTGAGGAGGAGCGGGAGTGGATGCGAGGCGTTGAGTATATGCGAGGCTTCTCGCTCACCGACACGGAGACGGAGCTGAACGCCTGCCTCAGCGAGGGCAAGAGCGTGCTTGCCGAGGGGGCGCAAGGCACTATGCTTGACATCGACCACGGCACTTACCCCTTCGTCAGCAGCAGCAGCACGGTGTGCGGAGGCGTGTGCACAGGGCTTGGCGTGCCCCCGCGCTCCATCGGGGAGGTCTTCGGCATCTTCAAGGCGTACAGCACACGCGTGGGCAGCGGTCCCTTCCCCGTTGAGCTGACGGACGAGACGGGCGACAAGATACGCTCCCTTGGCAACGAGTACGGGGCCGTGACGGGCAGGAACAGGCGCTGCGGCTGGATAGACCTCGTGGCGCTGCGATACGCCATCATGCTCAACGGCGTCACGCAGCTGGTGATGATGAAGAGTGACGTGCTGGACGGCTTCCCCACCGTAAGGGCCTGCGTCGCCTACGAGAAGGACGGGCGGCAAGTCACCGACATGCCCTTCGACACCGAAGGGTGGAAGCCCGTCTACGAGGACATACCCGGCTGGCTCTCGCCGCTCAGCAGTTGCAGGAGCGAGCAGGAGCTCCCGCAAGCGTTCCGCTCCTACGTCTCCTACCTCGAGCAGCAGCTCCAGACGCCCATCACCCTCCTGAGCGTCGGTCCCGACCGGGAGCAGACCATCGTCAGATAGACCTCATACAAGGCGTAACGCCCATATAACAGAAGCCGCGACAGCTACGAGATAGTTGCCGCGGCTTCTGTTATATAGGTTCCGTGGTGTCTTCGGTGAAGGCGCCAAAGTGCTCTCGGTGAAGGCACCAAAGTGTC
>JAJPYQ010000055.1:21436-36435 GCA_021204865.1 Prevotellaceae bacterium
CAAAGTGCTCTCGGTGAAGGCACCAAAGTGTCCTCGGTGAAGGCATCAAAGTGCTCTCGGTGAAGGCACTGCGAAGGGTACTATATAGGGACGATAAAAAGTGCGGGCAACCTTTATGGCTGCCCGCACGTAGGTGTTATGTTATGGGTTCTACGAAGGGTCTACTTCTTCGCCCTCTCCTTCAGGATGCCGTGGCGGTAGGCGTGCAGGAGCTGCTTAAGCTCGTCAATCTGCCGCTGTATGTCCTTCCCCTTGTCCGTGTCCCTGACGCGGAGGCGCTTGCCCGCCATCTCCACTATCTGCGTGCTCGAGGCGATGTCGGTGCCCTTGCGTATGGCCTCCGTCTGGCTGGTGAAGGGCTCGTGCTGGATAAGCTCAAAGCCGCGCGAGTGGTAGACGAGGGTGTAGCCGGCGATGCCCGTGGTGTCGTGGTAGGCCTTGGCGAAGCCGCCGTCGATGACCATCAGCCTTCCCTCGGCCTTGATGGGGTTCTCGCCCTGCGAGGCGTGAACGGGCACGTGTCCGTTGATGATGTGGCGGTGCTGCCCCTCCACCCCGAAAGCGTCGAGGATGTAGTCGCACACGCGGGGGTCGTCCCTGAGCGTGTAGTAGTTGCCCTTGCGCTCCTCGTGCGTCTCCTTCTCAAGCACGAAGTAGCGCTCGAAGGTGGTCATCTTGTCCTTGTCGAAGAGGGGGCTGTCGGGGCCGCACCAGAGGTACCAGAAGTAGTCCCTTGCCTCCTGTCGGCGCTTGGGGGGAGTGTCGCTGTTGAAGGCGGAGCGCATGAGCATGCCCACCTGGTGTAGCAGCTCCTTGCCCTTGAACGTCTCGCCCAGCAGGCTCACCTCACGCAGCGTGCCGTCCTCGTTGAGGGGGATGGAGGCGTGGAAGAGCAAGTTGCTGTTGTATATCCCGTACATGCAGCCGTGGCTGAAGAGGCACTTGATGTGCCGCTGTAGCTTGTCGCTCACCACGAAGGAGTGGTTTATCCTGCGCATTATCTCCCTCTCCTCCTGCGTCAGCTCGTTGGGGCAGAGGGGGTTGACCGTGGGCAGGAAGGAGTCCCTTAGGTGGTACTCCCGTCCCCCCGCCACCCAGAGGCCGTGCTCCTTGTCAACGCCCTCCAGCACCTTGCGGCTCTGCAAGCCCCACTCAGGGTGCTTGTCTATCATCTGCGCCTCGAGCTTGAACTGTATGATGCTTATAGCCTTGTGCATCTGGGCTATTATGCGCTGCGTCTTCGGGTCGTGAGTGGGGTCGTCCTCGTTAAGGTGCGGGCCGAAGCGGTAGCAGGGGTCGTTGGCGTAGGTCTCCATGGCGAAGGTGGCCAGTGGCAGCAGGTTGATGCCGTAGCCGTCCTCAAGCGTAGCCATGTTCCCGTACCTTAGGGAGAGGCGCAGCACGTTGGCGATGCAGCAGTCGTTGCCAGCCGCCGCCCCCATCCACAGAGCGTCGTGGTTGCCCCACTGGATGTCGAAGTTAGGGGTCTCGCAGAGCTTGTCCATTATGATGTGCGCCCCAGGACCACGGTCGAACACGTCGCCGAGGATGTGCAGCTGGTCTACGCTTAGCTGCTGTATCACGTTCGAGAGGGTGATGATGAAGGCATCGCTCTGGTCGGTGTCCATGATGCTCTCCATTATGCCGTTGAGGTAAGCCTGCTTGTTGTCGTCGGAGCGGCTCTCGTGCAGCAGCTCCTCGATGATGTAGGCGAACTCACGGGGCAGGAACTTGCGGACGTGGGAGCGGGTGTACTTAGAGCTGATGACCTGAAGCACGAGGATGAGGCGGTAGAGGTTCGTGCGGTAAAACTCGTCCATGTCCGTGCCCGATGCCTTTATTATCTCCAGCTTCTGCTCGGGGTAGTAGATGAGGGTGCACAGCTCCCTAATCTGCGACTCGCCGAGGGTGAAGCCGAACAGGTCGCTCACCTTGCGCTTGATGCGCCCGCTGCCGTTCTTCATGATGTGCAGGAACGCCTCGTACTCCCCGTGTATGTCAGCCATGAAGTGCTCCGTCCCCTTGGGCAGGTTCATTATCGCCTGCAGGTTGATTATCTCGGTGCTCGCCACACTGGCGTTGGGGTAGGTCTGCGAGAGCAGCTCCAGCACCCTTAGGTCGTTGCCAATAAGTCCCTTCTCCTGCATAATGCTTAAGCTTATCTTGCCGCGAAGTTACTAAATATTCCTATGCCACGGTGTGTCATGCCGCCCTCAACCCCCGAGGCTAAACATTAAGCCTGCCCTTTCTCCCCCTATTCAGTTATTATATTTACCTTTGCCCGTGATATGAGAGTCTCCGACGGGCAAATCCTCTTGACGTTCGACAGCGACACAGCCGACGGGCAATTGCGTCTGCTCTCCCTCTTCTCAGGCTGCGGCGGTATGGACATAGGCTTCGAGGGAGGCTTCCTTGCTCCTCGCAAGTCGTTCCCGTGCGGTTTGGACAGATATGTTGAGCGTGAGGTCGGTGGGGACTGGATATTGCTAAAGAGAACACGCTTCCGCACCGTCTTCGCCAACGACATTCTGCCCGAGGCGCAGCTCGTGTGGGCTTCCTTTATGAGCCGCTTCGGTCACGAGGCAGAGACCTACCGCCTCGGCAGCATAGTGGACTTAGTGAGGCTGCACGAAGGAGGGGCGAAGGTCTTCCCCGAGGGCATAGACATCGTGACGGGCGGCTTCCCCTGCCAAGACTTCAGCGTGGCGGGCAAGCGCATGGGCTTCCAGTCGCTCAAGGACGACTGGGGCAAGCGTCACCCCTGCTCCGACCGCCCCGAGGTGAGCCGAGGCACGCTTTACCAGTGGATGCGTGAAGTAGTAAGCATCGTCAAGCCCAAGGTCTTCATAGCCGAGAACGTGAAGGGTCTCGTCAACCTCGGCGAGGCTAAGGACATCATTCAGCGGGACTTCCAGACGGCAGCCCAAGGCGGCTACATCGTGCTGCCCCCTCGTGTGCTCGACGCCGCCCAGTACGGTGTGCCAGAGCGGAGAGAGCGTGTCATCTTCATCGGCATCAGGAGGGACGCTCTTCTGCCCGAAGCCCTGAAAGCACTCTCTCAGCCCTCCGTCTCCAGCGACTACGACCCCTACCCTTCCCCCACGCACTCTCAAACGACATACGTCACGGCAGGCGACGTTCTCAGCCATCTCACTGAGCCCGAGGAGAGCGACGACCCCTCGCAGCAGACGTTCTCACGTGCCAAGTTCCTCCCCAAGGGGCAGGGGCAGAGGGAGATACAGCTCGACAGCCCAGCGCCGACCATCCGCTCCGAGCACCACGGCAACATTGAGTACCGCCGCCTCTCCCTCCCTCACGGCGGCAGGCACGCGGAGGAGCTTGCGCAAGGGCTGCCCGAACGTCGCCTCACCCCAAGGGAATGCGCACTCTTGCAGACATTCCCGCCTGACTTCCCCCTCGTAGAGCCGGGGCGGCTAAGCGCAAGCGCAGCCTACAAGCTCGTTGGCAACGCCGTGCCTCCCGTCCTCGCCTTCCGCATTGCCACGAGGTTCGAGGAGCTGTGGCAACGCCTCTTCTTCTGATCGTCAAAGCTTAGAGCTATGCGTCGCGACATCTACGCTCAGGTGTCGCGACGCCTACGTTTAGGGACCGAAGTGCACTCGGTGAATGCATTGTGGTCCACTCATTGAGTGGAGTCGGGTCTACTCATTGAGTGGAGTCGGGTCTACTCATTGAGTGGGCCGCGACGTGTACGTGCTCTCGAGGGGAAAGGTCATACGAAGAGCGCCCGCCGCGAGAGCGTACTCTCTGCGGCGGGCGCTTTAGTGGCTTGGGGCTTAGCCGAAGTTGTCGAAGCGTATCATATCGTCCTCCACGCCGAGGCTGTGAAGCAGGTCGAGCACCGTCTTCGCCATCATCGGGGGGCCGCAGAGGTAATACTCAACGTCCTCGGGGGCCTCGTGCTGCTTCAGGTAGGTGTCGCCAAGCACGTTGGCTATGAAGCCTGCCGTGTACTTCACGCCGAGGCTGTCAGCCTTCGGGTCGGGGCGGTCAAGCCCGAGGTGGAAGTGGAAGTTAGGATACTCCTTCTCGAGCGCGAGGAAGTCGTCCATGAAGAACACCTCGTCAATGCCTCGAGCGCCGTAGAAGTAGTGCATCTCGCGGTCACGGGTGTGCAGCGTCTTGAGCATGTGCATAATCTGCGCCCTCAAGGGAGCCATACCAGCGCCTCCGCCTATCCATATCATCTCCCTCTTGCTGTCGAACACAGGGTGGAAGTCTCCGTAAGGTCCGCTCATCACGCACTTGTCCCCCGGCTTAAGGCTGAAGATGTAGGTGCTTGCTATGCCGCAAGGCACGTCCTGGAAGCCCGGCCCTTGGTCCTTAGGCTTGAAGGGCGGGGTGGCAATGCGCACGGTAAGCGTGATGATGTCGCCCTCGTCGGGGTAGTTAGCCATAGAGTAGGCTCGGATGGTGGGCGTGTCGTTCCTTTGCTTCAGCCCGAAGATGCCGAACTTCTGCCAGGCGGGTACGTAGAGGTCGCCTATGAGAGCCTTGTCCATGTCACGGTCGTAGTCAATGTCGTAGGCGGGTATCTTAATCTGCGCGTAGCTGCCGGGGATGAAGTCCATGTGCTCTCCCGGTGGGAGCTGCACCTTGAACTCCTTGATGAAGCTTGCCACGTTCTTGTTGCTGATGACCGTGCATTCCCATTCCTTCACGCCCATCACGGAGTCAGGCACCTTAATCTTAAGGTCGCCCTTCACCTTGCACTGGCAGCCGAGCCTCCAGTGGTCCTTTATCTGCTTGCGGGTGAACTGCCCCTTCTCCGAGTCGAGGATGTTGCCGCCGCCCTCAGGCACTTGCACCTTGCACTGCCCGCAAGAGCCCTTGCCTCCGCACGCACTGGGCAGGAAGATGCCCTCTTGGCTCAGTGTGCTCAGCAAGGACGCTCCCTGCGGCACACTGAGCTCCTGCTTGCCGTTGATGTTAATGCTGACGTTGCCGCTTGGCGAGAGGTAAGCCTTCGCGATGAGCAGTATAGCCACCAGCACAAGGATAATCACAAGGAAGACGACGATGCTCGTCAATATCAAACTCATATCCATAGTGTTATTCCTCCTCCTTTAGATGTTAAGACCAGAGAAGCACATGAACGCCAGCGCCATCAAGCCTACCGTGATGAACGTGATGCCCAGCCCCTGCAGGGGTTTAGGCACGTCGGTGTAAGCCATCTTCTCACGTATGGCAGCCAAGCCAACGATGGCGAGCAGCCAGCCTATGCCGCTGCCGAGGGCGTAGGCGATAGCGTCGCCGAAGCCGCCAATGAACTGGGCGTTGGTGGGCTCCATAGTGACGCGCTGCTGCATGAAGAGCGAGGCGCCCATGATGGCGCAGTTCACGGCTATCAGCGGCAGGAAGATGCCCAGCGAGGCGTAAAGCGAGGGGCTGAACCTCTCCACGACCATCTCCACCAGCTGCACGATGCCCGCTATGACGGCAATGAACAGGATGAAGGCGAGGAACGTGAGGTCAACGCCCTTCACGATGGCGTCGGGCCCCAGCACGTAAGTCTGCAAGGCATAGTCCACAGGCACTGTGACGAGCAGCACGAAGGTTACCGCCACGCCAAGCCCGAGAGCCGTCTTCACCGTCTTGGACACTGCCAGATACGAGCACATGCCAAGGAAGAAGGCGAATATCATATTGTCCACGAAGATAGAGCGGACAAACAAGCTAATGATATGTTCCATATTACTTCTCCTCCTTGTTTATTGAGCGGTGCGCCCAGATTACACAACCCACGATGATAAGGCTCATGGCGGGCATCACCATCATCCCGTTGTTCACGTAGCCTGCGTCTGTCAGGCATTTCGGGATGACGTTGAAGCCGAACAGCGTGCCGAAGCCGAACAGCTCACGTATGAAGCCCACGATGACAAGCACGAGGGCGTAGCCCAGTCCGTTGCCTATGCCGTCGAGGAACGAAGACCAAGGGCCGTTCTGCATTGCGAAAGCCTCAAGCCTGCCCATAAGGATGCAGTTGGTGATGATAAGCCCCACGTACACGCTCAGCTGCACGCTCACGTCGTAGACGTAAGCCTTAAGCACCTGGCTCACTATGGTCACCAGCGCCGCCACGACGACCAGCTGCACGATGATGCGTATGCGGTTGGGGATGGTCTTGCGCAGGAGCGAGATAATCAGGTTGGAGAACGCCGTGATAACCGTCACGCTCAAGCCCATCACAATGGCGGGCTTCAGTTGGCTCGTCACAGCCAAGGCGGAACAGATGCCCAGCACCTGCACCGCGATTGGGTTGTTCAGGTTGATGGGGTTGCAGAAAGCTGCTTTATTCTCTTCAGAAAACATCTTACTCATCTTCTTGTCTCCTTATCGTTGTTCGTTAATGAAGTCCTCATAGACCGAGAGGCCGTCGTGAACCATCGCCGCGACACCCTTGCTCGTCAGCGTGGCTCCGGTCACGCCGTCAACCTCGCAGGCTGGCGTTTTCACAGTGCCGTGCTTCACCACCGTAAGGGCTATGCCCTCCCGGCCGTCGGAGAACAGCTCCTTGCCACGGAAGCTTTCACGGAACTCAGCCTCGCCTATGCGGGCGCCCAAGCCTGCCGTCTCGCTCTCGTGATAGAAGTACGCCCCGTAGACCGTGCGCTTGTCCTCGTTCAAGGCTATGTAGCCCCAAAGGCCGCCCCACAGTCCCCGACCCGTGACGGGAATGACGTACTTGGTCCCCTCTTCGGTGTCAGCCACGAAGACGTGCAGGTTGCCGTTCTTTATCTCAGTGCCGTAAGTGGTGAGGAACTTGCCCTCGTAAGGCACAAGCTGCCCGTCCTGGAAGAGCATGTCCTGCACCTTCTCGGCGAACGTCTGCTTCACGTCAATCTCGCTCTTGTCATACCTCAGGGCAGTCAATATTTGTCCCTTCGTGTCGTTCTCCACGTTGGCATCCTGCGTCGCCTTTAGCGAGGAGGAGACGAAAGCCAGCAAGAACGCCACGACAATCACTATGACCGCGGCATACACAACAGTGTAAACGTTGCTATTAGTGTTCAGTTTCATCGCAGTTCCTCCTTATTTATTAATGGCCCTTGCGGCGCGCTTGGCCCGCTTCTTGATGTTATTCTCCACGAAGCAGTAGTCAATCAGCGAGGAGAAGAGGTTCAGCAGCAGGATGGCAAGCATCATTCCCTCCGGGAAACCGGGGTTCAGCACCCTCACCAACACTGCTATGAAGCCTATGAGCAAGCCGTAGATGTACTTGCCTCCCTCCGTGCGGCAGCTCGTCACGGGGTCTGTTGCCATAAAGACAGCGCCGAAGGCGAAGCCGCCCAGCACGAGGTGTTCCCACCACACAATGTGCGTAAGCCCGAGAGCCTGCATAAGCCAGCCCGTGAGCGCCCCGCCGACGAAGACGCTCAACATAGTCTTCCACGAGGCGACACCCGTCCAGAGCAGGATGACCGCCCCGATGGCGATGGCTATAACGCTTGTCTCGCCCACAGAGCCAGGGATGAAGCCCGTTATGGCATCATGTATGGTCTGGCAGTCGAAGCCTTGGAAAGTGGATGTGGCAGCGTCTCCCAGAGGAGTGGCAGCCGAGAGAGCGTCCACGCCATCGGGAACGTTGAAGCCAAGTCCGCATATCGTGTGGCTCTTCACCCACACCGTGCAGTCGCCAGTCATTGAGCTGGGATAGGAGAAGAAGAGGAACGCGCGTGTTATCAGGGCAGGGTTGAAGATGTTCATCCCCGTGCCTCCGAATATCTCCTTAGCGAGGATGACGCTGAACGCCACGGCTATGGCGAGCATCCACAGCGGACAAGTGACGGGGACAATCATCGGAATGATGATGCCCGACACGAGGAAGCCCTCCTGTATCTCCTCGCCCTTCCACTGCGCGACGACGAACTCGATGCCCAGCCCGACCACGTAGCTGACGATTATCTTGGGCAGCACGGCAAGGAAGCCGTACCAGAACATGCCCCAGAACGAGGCGTTCGCGAGCTGCCCGGCTGCAAGAGCGTTCTGGTAGCCCACGTTGTACATGCCGAAGAACAAGGCTGGCAGCAGGGCAATCACCACGAAGCTCATTATCCGCTTGCTGTCTATCGCGTCGTGTATGTTGACGCTGCCCTTCCGGGAAGTCTTGTTGGGGACGAAGGCGAACGTCTCGAACCCGTCCACCAGCGAGCGGAAAGCGTGATACTTGCCGCCCTCGCCCACGTAAGGCTTCATCTTGTCGAATAGTTTTCTCAGTGCTTTCATATCCTTGTCTGCTAAGCGTTCTCCTTGCGCAGCGTGTCCAAGCCCTGGCGCACTATGCGCTGAAGCTCAAGCTTGCTGCTGCAAACAAACTCTGCCACGGCGAAGTCCTCGGGGGCCACCTCGTAGATGCCGAGCGCCTCCTGGCGGTCGATGTCGCCGGTGATGATAGCCTTGACGAGGTATCCCGCGTAGATGTCCATGGGGAACACCTTGTCGTACTCCCCGCTCATTATCATGTGGCGCTCGCCCCCTTTCACGCGGGCGTCAATGTCATACTCCTTGTTGCCCATGAGCCAGCTCCAATAGCTGCGGTGCGTGCTGAACGTGCTGAAGCGGGGCATTATCCAGCCGAGGAACTCGTCGGCATTGTCGCCTTCGGGTATGGCGCAAACTTCTGTGGCGTGAGCAGCAAGGAAGCCGTCCCCTGTGGTCTTCACTCCCGTCATCGGGTTGCCGTTTATCAGGCGCACGTGCTCCGTTGCCTTCAGCTTCCCGTCAACAATGGAGGAGATCTTCTGCCCTATTAGCGCCTTGTAGTACTGCGGTGCGTCGACCTCGCTGCCTGCCAAGGCGATGACGCGCGTCAAGTCTACCTTGCCGGTGAGCATAAGCCTGCCGACGAAGATAACCTCCTCAGCGCCCATGGTCCACACCACCTCGCCCTTGTTTATCGGGTCGATGTGGTTGATCTGCACGCCCACGTTGCCGGCGGGGGCGGGCCCGTCGAAGACGGTGACCTCGCAGCCTCTTGCCATCAGCAGGGCTTTGCTCTGCTGCTCGGCGGACACGCCCAGGTGCACCTTGGCCATCTTTGCCAAAGCGGCGATGCCAGCCTGGAACTCTTTCTCCTGACCCTTGAGAGCCACCTCGAAGTCTTGTGCCAGGCACATACTGTTGAAGGCGCTCACGAAGATGGCCTTCGGCTTGTCCTCGGGGTTGGCGGTAACGTCGTAGGGGCGGCTGCGGAAGAAGCCGAACAGTCCGCTCTCGAGCAAGAGAGACTTCACGTCGCCCCCGGTGTCGAACTCACGGGCGGTCTGCTTGCCGTCTGGCTTAACCCTGACGCTCAGCAGCTTACGGCGGTCGCCCCGCTCAACGAGGCTGACCGTGCCGCTCACAGGCGAGGGGAACCTCACCTCTTGGTGCAGCTTGTCGGCAAACAGGGCGTCTCCGACCTTCACCTCGTCTCCCTCGCGGACAAGCACCTTGGGCTTCAGACCGGGGAAGTCGTCAGGCACAAGGGCAAACTCGCTGGCAAGGGGCAATGACGCAACCTCGGGGGCGGCAACGCCCTTGAGGTTGATGTTCAGGCCTTTACGTAATTTGATTACTTTTGCCATTATCTAAAAAGGAATTAATGATATTAAATGTCCATAAGCGCTTGCAAAGTTAGCTAAAATCCAACGCAAAAGGGCAAGGAATGGCAAGTTTTTATGTGTCTCCCGGCAATGGAAATGACGAAATCTCTCCTCTGCCGTGCCGCGGGTGCGCCGCTATGTTCGCGCGGCAAGTTCACTGGAAAAGAATAAAACGCATTGGAGTGTCGCCTCTCTGAGATATTTATCGTATATTTGTGCCGTGCTTCAGTGGTCGAGCTGAGGCGTTTATTCTCAAAAAGACCTTAAAAAAGAGGAGGTCGACACCACACGAGGCATCAAGCGTTACCACAAGTGGCGTCGGTCGACACCACTTGTGGTAACGGTCGACGCCTACGTAGGCGTCGACCGGCTCGCACGTTGCGTTGGCCTTGCGACAGCGTTGGAGTCGGCCCGAGGCTCTATAAGCTGTCGGCCTCACGCACGCTTGCTATCAGCTTACGCCTCGCTGGCCGTCGGTCAAACGCCAGCGTCGCATCGTCCGCATCGTCGAAAAACGAGGGCGAGAGGGCAGCGGATTGGCGGATTTTATATAGCTTCGCGCAATGCAGAAGCTGAAATCCCTCCTCCGCTGGACCGTGGGCGTGCTGATTGCCGCCTACCTTGTTCTGGCCCTGGTCATCAGCTTGCCGGCAGCGCAGACCTTCCTTGCGAGGCGTGTGTCGGCGCTTTTGAGCGAGCAGCTCGGCGCAAAGGCGGAGATAGGCAGGATACAGCTTGGCTTCAACGGGCGCATTATCGCCGACGGCCTCTCACTCGAGGACCGGCAGGGGGAGACGCTGCTCGAGGTGAGCCGCGCGGGGGCGAGGATAAGCCTGTGGCAACTGCTCGAGGGGAAGATACGCCTTGGCAACGTGCAGCTCTTCGGCGTGAGGGCGAGCCTCTATCAGCAGTCGCCCGGGGAGAAGCCAAACTTCTGGTTCGTGGTGGACGCCTTCCAGAGCAATGACAGCACAAGCTCCACGCCCGTCGACCTCCGCATAGGGCAGCTGCTGGTAAGGCGGACGAGCGTCAGGTGGGAGCAAAGATGGAGGGAGGAGACCCCAGGCAGGCTGAACACAGGGCACGTGGCACTGGAGAACCTCAACATAACCGCCGAGCTTAACGCCCTCACGCAAGACACACTCGACATAGAGTTCAAGCGGCTCGACGCGCTGGAGAGCCACAGCGGCCTCAGGGTGAAGGAGCTTAGCTTCAACCTCACGTCGAACAAGGACAGCCTGAGCCTGAGCGACTTCCACCTTGCCCTGCCCCACTCCACCCTCGACATCCCGCGGCTTCTGTGCAGCCTTGGCGAAGGATCGTTGCCAGTTCAGTCCATCCTCCTTCAAGCCAAGGGGCAGATTGACAGCAAAGACTTGAGGCCTCTCCTGCCTTCGCCCGTGAATGATATTGACGAGAGGCTCAGCTTCGAGCTTGGGGCAGAAGGGACGATAGACGACATACGCATAGACACCATCCGCATTGCCGACACCTTCCTCGACGCTGACCTCAGCCTGCAAGCCCGCCTTTTCAACCTGAGCAAGGGCTTGGGGCAGACCATCGTGGAGGCTAACGTGCAGCAGTCATCACTCAACCCCGGCGCTCTCGCCAAGCTCCTCAACGTCCCCCTGCTCGAGAAGACAGGCAAAGTGAGCCTGAGGGGGGCTGCGCGCGCGGGCAAAGGCTCTCTCACTGCCTCGGCGGACCTCTCCACCCCGCTGGGCGACGTGAGCATAAAGGGCACGCTTAGCGAAGGGGAGGACGGCATTGAGGCTGAAATCACGACCAGCGGCCTGGAGCTGGGCAGCCTGCTGAGCGACCAGAGGCTCGGCACGGCGTCACTCTCGCTGAAAGCAAAGGGGTCAGTGGACGGCGGGCTGAAGATAAGCGGCACAGTGCCTTCGCTCTCCTACCAGGGCTACACGTTCACGGGCATCGGCTTGGACGCCGTGGTGCTCGCCAAGGCTAAACAATACGAGGGCAGCATCGAGGTGGCAGACCCTAACCTCAACTTCAAGGCGGAGGGCAAAGTTGACCTCAGAGGCCACGTCTACGCCTTCAACGCCACGGTCGCTGACTTCGCGCCCAACGCTCTCGGCTTGACGGAACGCTTCCAGGACACTCGCTTCTCGGGCAGCCTCAGCGTCGACCTTACGGGCAACGTATTGGACTCTATAGATGGCAAGGCTTTCGTAGACGGCTTCACTATGCTGACGGAGGAGGGCATCTATCGTCCAGGAGACCTTCACCTTACAGCCACTCGCAATGACGGCGTGCAGAGGATAAGCGTCATCAGCCCCTTCCTCGAGGCAAGCCTTAAAGGCTCGTTCTCGCCCAAGAACCTCGCGAGGGACGCGCGCGCATTGCTCGTCAGCCACATACCCACGATGACACAGACGGCGCTTAAGCCGAAGGAGGGCGAGGGGGAATACTGCTCGTTCACCGCCAAGCTCTACGACACACGCCCCTTGCAACGCCTCATAGGCATCGACCTAAGCATCGACCGCCCCCTCACACTCGAAGGCTCGGTGGACACAGAGGGCGAGGTGATGGGCATAACAGCCGACATACCGCACCTGACGTACGGAGGCGAGGACATACGAGACCTGAGCCTCCGTGTGGAGGGCTACGACGAGTCGCTGCTCTCCTCCCTCAGGATGAAGCGTCTGATGAAGGGCGTGTACGTTGACTTCGGCTTGGACGCCTCGGGAGCGGGCGATGAGCTAACCACCAAGTTCTTTTGGGATAACAACAGTGTTCCCGCACTCAATGGCGAGGTCAGCGTGCAGACGCTCTTCAGCCAAGACGCTTGGGGGCAGTACCACGCCGACGCGAGGGTGCTGCCCTCCTCACTCACCACGGGAGACACCGAATGGCAAGTCTACGCGGGAGCGTTCTCCTACTCTGACGGCGTCTTGCAGGTGGACAGCCTCAGCCTTGGCAGCGAGGGGCACGGGCTTGCCGTCAGGGGGAGAGCCTCACGCAGCGAGGGCGACACGCTAAGGGTAAGCCTTCGGGAGATGAGCCTCGACAACATCTTCTCCCTCGTCAACTTCCACGCTGTCGACTTCAGTGGCGACGCTACGGGGGAGGTATTCCTGTGCAACCTCTTCACGAAGCCTTACGTGGAGACGCACTTCACCGTGCCCGGCTTCGCCCTCAACGGCGGCGTGCTGGGCGACCTCGACATGCGGGGCAACTGGGGAGGGCGTGAGTACAGCCTCTACATCGACGGGCATATCACAAGCGACGGCACAAGGCACTCAAGAGTGCACGGCTACGTCACGCCGAAGACCGACGTGCCTTACCACGGCATCGACCTCAGCATCGACGCCGACAGCCTCAGCATAGAGTTCCTCAACAAGTACACCTCGGGCATCTTCGACCGCATGCTCGGACACGCCTCTGGCTACGCGCGCCTCTTCGGCCCGCTCAAGCAGCTCGACATTGAGGGCGGACTGCTCGTGCACGAGGGCAGCCTCGGAGTACCTATGACGGGCGTGCGCTACTACGTTCGTAATGACTCCGTGCTCCTCTCCCCGGGGCTTATCGCCTTCCACGACGCTACCATCTACGACAGTCAGGGCTCGCCCTCACGAGCGGGGCACAGGGCGACGCTCGACGGCACGCTAAGGCACAGCCACTTCTCCAACCTCAGCTTCGACATTGGCATAACGGGCGAGGAGCTGCTCGCCTACGACTTCAGCGACTTCGGCGACCTGCCCTTCTGCGGCAAGGTCATCGCCAGCGGGGACATAACCCTAAAGGGAAGCCCCGGCAGCGTGGTGATAGGCATAAAGGCGCAGCCGCAGCGAGGCTCGTGGCTCACCTACGACTTCACCTCGCCCGACAACGTCTCAGAGAACCTCTTCGTCAACTACATCGACCACAACGCCGCCCCCGACGAGCTTCAGGCGGAGGAGCAGGCGGAGGAACAACAACCCGTCTCCGACATCAGGATCAACTTCGACCTCAACCTCGACGCCAACTCCACCTTCAAGCTCCTCATGGACGCGCGCTCGGGAGACATGATAAGCCTGCAAGGCAACGGGCACATCCTCGCACGGTACTACAACAAGGGAGACATGCAGATCTACGGCACATACCGTGTGGAGAGGGGGACGTACAACCTCTCGCTGCAGGAGATCATCCACAAGGACTTCACCTTCACCGAGGGGGGCAGCATCACCTTCTCGGGCGAGCCGACGAACGCCGACCTCAACCTGCAAGCCTCGCACACCGTCTCGGGCGTCTCGCTCAACGACCTCTCCGCCCGCTCCACCTTCAGCAACACCTCAGCCCGCGTCAACTGCCTGATGAACATCACGGGCAAAGCCTCGCAGCCCAACGTCAGCTTCGACCTCGACATCCTCAACGTCAACGAGGACGAGAAGCAGATGGTGCGCTCCCTCATCTCCACCGACGAGGAGCGCAACATGCAGGTCATCTACCTGCTGGGCATAGGGCGCTTCTACACCTACGACTACAGCAACGACTCGCAGAGCCAAGGCTCAACGGCGATGAACTCTCTGCTTAGCAGCACCCTGAGCGGGCAGCTCAACCAGATGCTCTCCAACATGATAGGCAGCAACAAGTGGAGCGTCGGCACTAACCTTAACACGGGAGACACCGGCTGGAGCGACCTCGACGTGGAGGGAATACTGCAAGGCTCGCTGCTCAACGACCGCCTGCTCATCAACGGCAACTTCGGCTACCGCGACAACCCCGTGAGCTCCTCCAACTTCATAGGCGACTTCGACATGCAGTACCGCCTAACCAAGGCCGGCACCGTAAGCCTGAAGGCGTACAACAAGACCAACGACCGCTACTTCACCAAGTCGTCGCTCACCACCCAGGGAGTGGGCGTGCTCCTGAAGAAGGACTTCTCCACGCTCCGCGAGCTCTTCATACGCCGCGGCAAGCGGAAGCAGTGACATCCCGCTCGCCCCGACGGAGTTCCCCGAAATCTCCACGGAAAGCAAGCCCCCGACCGCGCCGACTTTTTCCCTCGACCGCGCATTCTTTTGCCCCCAAACCCCGAAGTTTTTGCCTCGACCGCACGAGACGATGGCAAGGGCGTAGCGAACCCCGAACGCCCTTGCAAGCGGAATAACCCCAAAGGGGTTGCCTTTGCGTAGCCGGGGGTTAAGCATAGCGATACCCCCAGTTGGTCGGCACGACCAAAATGAGTGCCGGAGGTACTCAATATGAGCCACAAACGCTGGCAAACGAGTTGAGTACCTCCGGCACTCAACCTACTATCGAACCGAATCCGAGGGTATCGCTTCGCTAAACCCACGGTATGGGGCATCGCCCCAAATGAGTGCCGGAGGTACTCAACGCTCGCCACAAATAAACCCCGAAGGGGCTTGCCTTAGCCACCTGCAAGCTAAC
>JAJPYQ010000011.1 GCA_021204865.1 Prevotellaceae bacterium
GCCGAAAGCAGCAAGGAGCGAATGAGGGAGGAGTGCGAGAGGCGCTTGGCGGAGCAGAAGAAGGACGCTGCCGAGAGGCTTGAGGGCGAGAGGAGGCAGTGGCAGGAGAACTTCGAGAGGCAGACCCAGCTGGCGAGGGAACAGATGCGAAGCCAGTTCGAGAGGGAGATGAGGGAGCGCTCGCAAGCCCTCAAGCAGGAGAACCAGGAGCAGATGGGGCGTATCATTGACCCGATGAACAAGGAGCTGCAACGCCTCCAGCAGCTGATGAACGAGAGCTCCAAAGAGCAGACGGCGCACATATCCGCCCTCAAGGAGGGGCTTAAGGCAGTAGTTGAGCACGACAAGGAGAGGGACAAGACTACGCAGAGCCTTGCGGCAGCCCTGAAGAACCGTGGCAAGGTGCAGGGCGACTGGGGGGAGCAGGTGCTTGAGGACATCCTCAGGGACAGCGGCTTGATAGAGGGCGTGGAGTACAAGAAGCAGTTCGCCTTCCACGGGGAGAGCGGGCAGTTGCTGCGCCCCGACGTGGTGGTCAAGATGACGGACAAGTCGTACATCATCATCGACTCCAAGGTCTCCCTCACGGCTTACTCTGACTACGTCAGCGCCGAGACCGACGAGGAGCGGAGGGCGGCAGCCAAGGCTAACCAAGAGTCCATCTGGAAGCACGTGGAGGAGCTTGCCTCGAAGAACTACCAGCAAGCCCGAGGCTCAGTGCCTATGGTGCTGATGTTCGTGCCTAACG
This sequence comes from Prevotellaceae bacterium, assembly GCA_021204865.1. Classification (GTDB taxonomy): domain Bacteria; phylum Bacteroidota; class Bacteroidia; order Bacteroidales; family Bacteroidaceae; genus Physcousia. The sequence continues at coordinate 749 of JAJPYQ010000011.1, forward strand.
AGGGGAGCTATATCCTCGCCATGAACACTGACCAGCAGCTCGGCATCAAGGCTTACCGCAAGGGCGTGCTCATCATCAACCCCACAAACCTTATGGTAGTCCTGCGCCTCGTGCTGCTAAGCTGGCAAGGCACTCGGCAGGACAAGAACAACCAAGCCATCCTTCAGGCGGCGCACAAGATATACGAGAAGTTCACCACCTTCGCCGACACCTTCGTCACGCTGGGCAACCAGCTCGCCACCGCGCGCACCACCTACGAGAAGGGGCTTGGGCAGCTAAGGGAGGGCAGGGGCAACCTCTCAGGGCAGATACAGGAGCTGAAGAGCCTTGGCGTCAACTCCCCCAAGCGCATACACGAGCAGATCCTTCCCCTCGACACTACCCCGACAGAGGAGGACGCCGAGGAAGCCCAGTCTTAAACTATGTTATATCTGCTCTGCGTAAAGCAATAAGGGCTACCTTTGCCCCCAGCTAACCAATCTAACCAAAAGAGAACAATGGGATACGAAAGGAATTACCGCAGCACATCCACCGAGGCGGTGGCGCAGACGACCATGAACAAGGTCTACGGCTGGATGTCGCTCGCACTCGTCATCAGCACCGTCACTGCCCTTCTGACCGTGCAGTCGCCCGCACTTCTGAGCCTCATCTACGGCAACCGCTGGGGCATCTGGGTGCTCATCATCGCTGAGTTCGCCCTCGTCATCGGCGTGAGCGCAAGCATCAACCGCATCTCCTTCGGGGCGGCTGCCACGATGCTCGCCCTTTACGCTGCCCTGAACGGGGTGATGCTCTCAAGCGTACTGCTGCTCTTCGAGCTGACGGTGGTCTACACCGCCTTCGCAGCCACAGCCCTCACGTTCGCCTCGATGAGCGCGATAGGCTACTTCACCAAGCGGGACCTCTCCAGCCTCGGCTCATACCTGCTCATGGGACTGATAGGGGTCATCATCGCGACGGTCATCAACGTCTTCCTCGCCAGCAGCGTGCTTGACGCCATCATCACCTACGTGGGGCTCTTCATCTTCGTCGGGCTCACCGCCTACGACACGCAGAAGATCAAGCGCATGCTCCAGCTGCAGGAGGCCGGCTTCGCAGACGTGCGCAAGCTCGCCCTCATGGGGGCGCTTAACCTCTACCTCGACTTCATCAACCTCTTCCTTTACATACTGAGGCTGTTCGGCAACCGCCGATAGCCCAAGAGGCCACTGATACAGGAAGCCCCCCGGGAGCAACGCAGCTCTTGGGGGCTTTCCTTATGCCTACCGCTGCCCTTAGCCGTGACTCTTCGCAGTGCCTTCACCGAAGACACTTAGGTGCCTTCACCGAAGACACTTAGGTGCCTTCACCGAAGACACTTTGATGCCTTCACCGAAGACACTTCGGTGGCTTCACTGAGGACACTTCGGTCCCCCTTAGCTAAGGGCATCGAAAGAGGGCAGGCAAGCGTTGTCGCACGCTCACTTGCCCTGAGGTCGGCAGTAGCCTTAAGGGATTGGGGCGACAGTTAGTTAACCACCACCTTCTTGCCTCCCTGGATGTATATGCCCTTCTGGGCAGCTCCTTCGGGCAGCTGCACGCCCTGAAGGTTGTAGAGCTTCCCAGTGGCCTCGGGGCTCTCTGGGGAGTCGACGGCGGTGGCCACCTTAAGGAGCTCTATCATCTCCTCGTAGGTGTAGAAGCCGATGTCGGTGATGGTGGATGTGCCCTCTTCGCTGGTCGATGTGAGGCCGAAGATGGTGTTGCCCGAGAGGTCGTTCGTGGCGTCCTGCAAGTAGTCGCCGAGGCCGCTGGTCTTGATGTCCCACACGATGACCTCGCCTCCCTCCTTAGCCTCGATGGCGTAGAGCGGGGCGATGCTTGAGGCGTGGTTAGCTCCGTTGAGCCACCACAGGTAGGAGTCTCCGCTCGTGAGCGAGAGGTCTGTGCCATGGACGATGAGGTAGGTCTGCTCGTTGGTAAGGTAGTACTTCTCCAATGCGTCGGCGGTGAGGTTGAGGCAGATGTTGTTAGTGCCGGAGGCGGTGACGGTGAGGGTGTTGGCCTGCTCGTCGTAGGTGAAGTCTGAGGCAAGCACTCTGCCAGCGTCGCCCGTCGTCCAGTCGGTCGAGAGGAAGGAGTAAGCCGTCCTGCCCACGTAGCCCGTGAGGAGGCGTATCAGGTAGACCCCCGGGGCGTAGCCCGAGCCGCTGCCCGCCATGCGCACGGTGAGCTGCGTCTTGAGGTTGCCCTCGCTGTCGAGGAGCATGCTTGTGGGTATGAGGTACTCGGCGTTGTAGAAGCCCCCCGAGGCTGAGGCGTCGTTGGTGACGGTGACGGTCGTGAGCAGCTCCCCGTCGACGTAGATGTTGCCCGTGCGCCCAGCGTCGGCAGTGGCGTAGCGGAACATAAGGCTGATGGTGTCCTCGGGCGTTGCCCCCTCGAGGGAGAGGTCGTACTGGAACCAGCCGTTTGCCTGAGCGTCACGGTAGTACTCGCCGCCGTACGTGCCGGTGCTTGAGTCGCTGCTTGCCGAGCAGTTATGCCCCGCCTCGTCCTGCTGCTCTCCCGTGCCCACCTTGTCGAGCGTCCTCTGCTCAAGGGCAAGCTCCTCGGCTTCCTGCTGAGCTATGTCACTGTTGGCGAACGCCTCCTCCGTCTGCTGGTTCCAGTAGACAACGTAGCGTGCGTTCTGCACCTTGAAGAAGGGGGCGAGGGTCAGTGTGTCCCACGTACTGCCGTCCCTCGAAGCGTCCACGGTGAAGGTGAGGCTGTCGGGGTCGAGGGGCGAGACACGGTTAAGGATAGTGTCACGCTCTCCGATGAGCATCGGTGCTGTGGCAAGGCTCACGAGCGTCTCCATGCTGCCCGGTGCGTGGTCCATACGCCCCGTGCCTGCGTACTCGTTGGTAAGGTCGTCGCTCGACGTGGCTGCGGCAAGCACTGTGGGGCCGTAACGGAGGGCGATGTAGTCGGAGAGGTTGGGGCAAGGCTCAAGGGTGAGGCTCATGGGGAAGCTTACCTTTATCTCGTCGCCCTCGCTCCAGTCCTTGGTGATGAAGACGTAAGAGGCAGTGCCTTCGCTGACCTCTCCCGTCACGTCCTCGTCGCCAACGCTTACCTTAAAGCCCTCCGTGGTCCACGAGGGATGGCGAACGGCGATGGTGTACGAGCCTGCCTTGCCCACGGTGAGCGTTGAGCTGTCGCCGAAGGGGAAGCTGGTCTCCTGCGTCAGGGCGAACGCCTCGCTCTCCAGCTTGCTTGCCGTGAAGAGGTTCACCCAGAGCGTGTCGCCCGTGTGGGTGTAGACGAAGTGCCCGTACTTGCTGTGGTTCTCCATCCCTGTGCCTACGCAGCACCACATAGCCTCGTTAGCGACGGAGTAGATGCGGTAGCTCTGGGGGCGGAGCGGGGTGAAGTAGACGTAGCCTCCCGTCAAGGGGTCTTGCGTTGAGAGGATGTGGTTGAGCATTGCCTTCTCGTAGAAGTCGGCGTACTCAGCGTCGTGCAGAGCGTCGAAGAGGGTCTCGCTGAGCTTGAGTATGTTGTTCGTGTTGCACGTCTCAGGCCCATTCATATTGTCGATGTAGCCGCTGCCGTCGTCGTGCCCGAGGAAGTGCTCGTCCACGCTGTTGCCCCCGATAGCCACGGTGCGGTTCTCCGCCACATCAGTCCAGAAGTTGAGGGCAGCCGTGTGGTAGTCGGTTGCCGAGGGGTCCACCTGAGCTATGCGCTCGAAGCCGAGGTACTTAGGCACCTGCGTGTTGGCGTGCTTGTAGTCGAGGAAGGACACATTGAGCGTCTGCAAGCCGTCGAGCATCTCTTGGTGGCTGTACTTCTTGGCAGCCTCAAGGTACTTCTCCTCCCCCGTGAGGGCGTAGAGGTCGGCGAACATCTCGTTGATGCCTCCGTGCTCAGTGCCGAGCAGCAGGTTGTCCATGTCGCTCGCGCTTATCTTGGAGACCACCTCGATGCCCCAGTCGCCCATACCCTTGAGCAAGGTGAGGGCGGTCTCGTTGCCTGCGTAGAGGTAAGCGTCGCGAAGCCCAGCCATCGTCTTATGCACACAGTAGAAGGGCACCCAAGCTGAGCGTGTGTTGTACTGGCTGTTGCTGCCTGCGTAAAGCACCGTCCATATCGAGTTGTCGGGCAGACCGCCGATGTAGCCCTTAAGCCCCTCGGTGTTGTCCTCGAAGGCGGCTTGGCAGTCGGCAAGCACGTTGACCATGTGGTTGAGCCTATCGAGCAACTGGGCTTTCACCTCCTCGTCGTGGCAGGCGGCGTAGGCGAGGGAGAGGGCTGAGAGGTAGTGTCCTCCCACGTGCCCGTCGAGGGCAAAGGAGGGGTTCCACGCCCAGTTCTCGAAGTTGGGGTGCAGCGTCTCCCAGTTGTAGTAGGGGCTTTCGGTGTCCGTGGTCTCCGACAGTCCTGCCTGCCTTACGAAGGGAGTGAGCAGGCGGTCGGTGTCGTATTGGAGCAGCTGCTGGAAGTTCCTGTCCATAGCCGTCTTGAAGGGGCTGTCGAGCAGGGTCACCTCGCTTAGGGCGAAGTGCTGAGGGTAGAGTGCGGTCTGAGCCATTGCGGCTCCAGTCGTTAAGGCAAGGCAGATAGCCATCGCCAGCTTAAGCATAGGTTTGTTCTTCATAGGGATTAATGTATTAGGGGGTTGATTTTATCGTCTCGCAAGCTTCACACCCACGTCAAGCACTGAGGGCAGCGTCTCTCGCCTCATTATGTGGTAGACGGCAATGTCGCCGCTTTGCCCCTCGGTGAGCCTGACGCTCAAGAGCCTTTGCTCGCTCTGCTGCATGTTGATGCCCGTGCCTTGGGGCATTCCGCCCTCTTGCATAGTGACGAAGTAGAGCGTGTCTCGGAGCTGCCGCTCGGGGTTGTGAAGGCTCAAGTCCGCCACCATCCACACGCCAGCGTAGGGGAAGAGGTTGCCGACACGCATTCCGAGGCTAAGCTCATAGTCGGCTGTCGCATTGACGGGCGGCAGGGAGTAGTGCAAGGTGTCCTGCGCCGACCATCCCTCGCCGTGGGGGTTCACGTAGTGGTGCAGAGCTACGTGCTCCCCTCCTTTGCCGCAAGCCGCAAGGAGGAAGCACGCCAGTGCCACCACCAATCGAACCCTCATGGCTTAGTCTTGTTCTTTCCTTGCGGCTTCTTCCTCTTCTTCTTTCGGTCGAAGCGGTTAAGGTCTTCCTGCGTGGCGAGGTCGACAGTGCTTAACTCGGTGCGCTTCTTCGGGGCTTCGTTGAGGGAGTGAGGCTTAACGCCTTCCTTATTAAGGGCTATGACCTCAGCGGCACGCTCTGCAGTTATGGTGACGAGGTTCTCCGCCGCCTTTCGGTTAGTGCTGTAGGTGGCGGTGCCGGCAAGGATGTCCGTCTTGAAGAGGTGGTAGGTCTTATCCTCGGTCTCAAGCACCACCTCACGCCCGGGCAGTTCCTTGCCCGCCTCGATGTACTGGTCCACCTCGTAGTTCATGCAGCAGCGCAGCTTGGCACACTGCCCAGCCATCTTCTGCGGGTTGGGCGAGAGGTTCTGAAGGCGCGCGGCGGACGTGTTCACGCTGTGGAAGTTCCTCAGCCACGTAGAGCAGCACAGCTCCCTGCCGCAAGGACCGAAGCCGCCTATACGCCCCGCCTCCTGCCTTGCCCCTATCTGCTTCATCTCGATGCGAACGTGGAAGGCGGCTGCGAGGTCTTTGATGAGCTGTCGGAAGTCCACCCTGCCGTCGGCGATGTAGTAGAAGATAGCCTTCTGCCCGTCGCCCTGATACTCCACGTCGCCTATCTTCATCTCCAGCCCCAGCCTCTTGGCTATCTGGCGGCTCTCTATCATCGTCTCGTGCTCCAGCGCCTTGGCCTCGCGGTACTTGTCCATATCGATGTCCTTCGCTATGCGGTACACCTTCTTAAGAGGCTCGTCCGCCTTGAGCTGGGCTTTCTTCAGTTGAAGCTGCACCAGCCTACCCGTTAGGGTCACTATCCCGATGTCGTGCCCCGGGCTTGCCTCCACCGCCACCATATCGCCCTTCTTAAGGTCGAGGTGCGCCTCGTTGCGGTAATACCCCTTTCGGGTGTTCTTGAACTGCACCTCCACGAGGTCGCAAGCCGTGGTGTTGTCGGAGATGTCCGCCATATAGTCGTGCACGTTGAGCTGGCACTGTGCCTTGCCGCAGCCCTTAGCCGTGAGCCCCCGCCCGGCGGCTGTGCATACAAATTTGAGTTCGTCGGTCATTGTTTGATTAGTATAGTGAGTTTAACGATGAGGTCGAAGAAGACCATCCTTGCGTTCACGTTCTGTTCTATGTCCCGCTGGCAGCGGGCGAGCTCGTCGGTGATTTGGGAGACGTTGCGCTCGTTGATGAAGGGAGCGAAGCGAAGGGTGAAGGCGCTCTCCTGCCTTGTCATATAGTTAAGCCTGTCGTGGCTGGGGAGGTTGCGTACGAAGCTCTCCCTCACCATCCTCTGGAAGTAGGCGAGCAGGCTCTTCTGGCTCTCCCTGCCGAGGCGCGCCGCCTGTTCGCTCCACTCGGTCATGTCCTTTATCTTGCGTGAGTAGGCGCTGCGCATAAGGCTGACGAAGAGCTGGAACTGCGGGTCGTCCTCGCCCGCGTCTTGCAGCAAGGCTTGCGTGTAGCTGCCTTGGGCGAGGTGCGCCGTATAGTCAGCCTCCTCTGCGCTCACGCCCCTTCGTTGCAGCGCCTCGCTTATGTCCTCCTCGCTGAGGGGCGGCACGTGCAGCTGCTGTGCGCGGCTCATTATCGTGCCGAGCACCAGCTCTGGCTGCTGGCTCACCATAAGGAAGTGCGTCTGTGGGGGCGGCTCTTCTATTAGCTTAAGCAGCTTGTTGGCGCAGGGCTCCATCATCCTCTCGGGCAGCCACAGCACGACGATGCGCTTGCCGCCGCGGCTCGTCTTCAGCGAAAGCTTGTGCTGGAGGGCGTCGCTCTCGCCCACGAAGAGCTGCATCTGCTGGTTCTCCGCCCCAAGGCGGGCGAGCCACTGCCGGGTGCTGAAGTAAGGGCTCTCCTGAAGCTGCTCCCGCCACTGGGGGAGGTAGTCGTCGGAGACGGGCTGGTCGGTGGCTTTCCTCTTGATTACGGGGAAGGAGAAGTGCAGGTCGGGGTGCGCCCAGAGCCTTGTCATTCGGCACGAGGGGCAGCCCTCGCACGGCTCCCCGCCTTGGGGGCTCTCGCAGAGCAGGTAGCGGGCGAGGGCAAGTGCGAGGGGCAGTTTGCCCGCTCCCTCAGCTCCCTCGAGCAGCAGGGCGTGCGGCAGGCGACCCTCATCGGCTTGTCGGTGCAGTATCGCCTTCACCTCCTCTTGTGCCACAACGTCGCTAAACCGCATCGCTCTCTCTTGCCCTTAGTATATCTGCCTTGCTATCCTGCGCACGCTCTCGGCAGCCCCCACGGTGTAGAAGTGTATGTTCGGAGCGCCGCCCTTGAGCAGTCCCTTGCACTGCTCCACAGCCCACTCGATGCCCAGCTCCTTCACGTCCGCATCCGTCTTGCACTTGCGAGCCTCGGCGTAGAGAGCCTCGGGCAGGTCGCAGTGGAACGTCTTGGGCAAGACGCTTAGCTGGCTTAGCTTCGAGAGGGGCTTCACGCCCGGCACTATAGGCACCGTGATGCCCTCCTCCCTTGCCCTCCTGAGGAAGCTGAAGTAGCGCTCGTTGTCGAAGAAGAGCTGCGTGACAGCGTACTCAGCGCCAAGGCTCACCTTCCTCTTCAGCACGTCGAGGTCCGCCTTCGGGTTAGGCGCCTCCTCGTGCTTCTCGGGGTAGCAAGCCACCCCGAAGGAGAAGGGCTCGCCGGGGTGGCGTATGGGCGAGCCGTCGTGGAAGAAGCCGTTGTTGAAGCGGTTCACCTGCTCAATGAGGTCGGTGGCGTGCAGCGGTCCGTCGCCAGTGGGCTTGAACGTTGGCTCGTCCTTTGCCTTGTCGCCACGCAGCACAAGCAAGTCACTTATGCCGAGGAACTGGAGGTCTATGAGCTGGTACTCCAGGTCCTCCCTCGTGTTCCCGCTGCACACAAGGTGGGGGACGACGCGCAGGCCGTACCTCCTCTGTATCGCCGCAGCTATGGCTATGCTGCCGGGCCTGCGCCTCAGTCGGAGGCGCTGCACGAGACCTCCCTCCAGCTCGCGGTAGACGTACTCGCTGCGGTGGGCGGTGATGTTGACGTACCGCGGCTCGAACTCGAGGAGGCAGTCAATCGTCTGGTAAAGCCGCTCCGTGCCGTCGCCTTTCAGTGGCGGCAGCACCTCGAAGGAGAAGGGGGTGCTGTTCTTCTGGTTGATGAGGTCTACAATGCGCATCTCAGGCGCGAATATAGGCAAAGTTTCTGAGACATACCGCTTAGGGCCGCCTAAATCAGCCTTAGGGCATCGCGACGACCAGCCGCTCCTCTTCGCGACGACCAGCCGCTCCTCTTCGCGACGA
>JAJPYQ010000034.1:0-16613 GCA_021204865.1 Prevotellaceae bacterium
GCCGGAGGTTGCTCCGCAACCTATAAAAGCGCTTATAAGAGTGGCGAAGCCACTCAACGCTCGTGCAAGCGAGAGAAGAGCAGCTTGCTTCCTATACCACCCCAGAGGGGTAGGAAGAGGGAGACTTTGCTTGAGCGAGAGGAAAGACAGCTTGCTGGCTCTCCCGAGCGTTGCAAAGGACTTGAGCGAAGCGAAAATAGCCAGGGGTTGCAAGCCCTCGATTCCGAGCCTCGCCAAAGGCAACCCGTTTGCCAAAGTCTGTGGATGATGTTGAGTACCTCCGGCACTCAACCTACTAATGCGCTGAATCCGAGGGTATCGCTTCGCTTAACCCCCGGCTACTCTTCTAAAACCCCCGCTGGGGGTTTAACCTTAGCCACCTGCAAGCTAACCAAACGTTCGGGGCTTGCTTCGCCACGAATAGCCTCTTCGGGGTTGTCTTTAGCAGCTATAATGCTTAACAGGTCATGGTGATGAGATACAAGATTATACTGGCGAGCGGAAGCCCGAGACGGAAGGAGCTGCTGGCGGGACTGGAGCTTGACTTCGAGACGAGGCTGCTGCCGGGCATCGACGAGAGTTACCCCAGGACGCTGAGGGGCGAGGACATCCCCGTCGCCATATCGAGGAAGAAGAGCGAGGCTTACCGCGCCGCGATGGCTGACGACGAGCTGATAATAACAGCGGACACCATCGTCTACCTTGACGGAAAGGTGATAGGCAAGCCGCACAGCGAGGAGGAGGCCTGCCAAATGCTGCGCGCACTGAGCGGACGGACGCACGAGGTGATTACGGGCGTTACGCTTGCCACACGGCAGAAAACGCGCTCTTTCGCCTCGACAAGCCGCGTGACGTTCGCCAACCTTGCGGAGAGCGACATACGCCACTACGTGCAGTGTTACCGCCCGCTGGACAAGGCGGGGGCATACGGCATTCAGGAATGGATTGGCTACATAGGCGTTACGGGCATTGAGGGGAGCTATTACAACGTGATGGGGCTGCCCGTGCAGCGGCTTTACACTGAGCTGAAGGACTTCATTAACGACGATAGAGACATACGACAATGAGAAAGACTTTGCTTATTTTGTGCGGTTTCACCGCAGTTTTCGCTCTTATAACGCTCTCGGGCTGCGACGACTCGGACGGCAGTTACCCTCCCACTTACAAGGGCTTCAGCTACGAGCCTTCGACGGTTTACGCCGGTGACTCGGTTGTGATAACTGCCGTGCAAGCCAAGAAAGGGCATTACCTGAACGCGACGGACTACAGTTTCTCGATGAAGATATACGTCACCGTGGAAGGAGAGACGCAGGACAGCACGCTCAGCTACTCCTATCACACCAACTACGACGGCACGGACAACGGCAACCCAACGTGGAAGCTGCTGATACCGGACAACGCCGTGGCGGGCAGCTACAGCTGCTCCTTCAGCGCGAAATGGAGCAACTCGGCTGACGGAGAGGGGGGCTCGTACGCAAGCACGGGGGGCGACGGCTGCACGGGAAGCGTCACGAGTTACAGTTACACGCTATACAGCCAGGCCAGCGGCTCATTCACCTTGCCTATCAGGCAATAATTGCGCTGACACATCGTTAATACCCTTAGATGGACTCCTTATGCCGATACCTTCGCCCCATAGCCTGCTCGCTGCTGCTCGGCTGCGGTGTGTGCGCCCTTGCGCAGGAGGCTGAGGAGAAGGAGGACACGACGAGGGTTCAGCTGCACGGCACGGTGGTGGACGAGAATCAGGAGACTATTCCCTTCGTCATCGTGCGCATCGAGGGTCAGGGAGTGGCGACAACAGCCGATTTAAACGGTAAATACAAGGTCTCGTTCCGCACGGCGGACAGCGTGGTGGTGCATTTCCAGATGGCTGGTTACCAGAACCGCAAGCGTGTGCTGAAGCGTCCGCAGGGCAATCTCACGCTTAACATCGTGATGCCGAGCGCTGACCGTGAGCTGGGGGAGGTGGTTGTGAGCGAGAGCAGGCGGCAGATGGGAACGACGGAGACACTGAACACGACGGAGCTGAAGCGGCTGCCAAGCACCACGGGGAACGCCGTGGAGGAGCTGGTGGCGACGCAGGCGGGCGTGTCGAGCCACAATGAGCTGTCGAGCCAATACAACGTCAGGGGCGGCTCGTTCGACGAGAACTGCGTCTACATCAACGGTGTGGAGGTTTACCGTCCCTTGTTGATAAGCAGCGGGCAGCAGGAGGGTTTGAGCGTGATAAACAGTGACATGGTGGAGCGTGTTGACTTCTCGGCCGGGGGCTTCGAGGCGAAATACGGCGACAAGATGTCGAGCGTGCTTGACATAACTTACCGCAAGCCGAAAGGATGGGAGGGAAGTCTGCAAGGCTCGCTGCTCGGGGCGAACGCATACGTTGGTTACGGCGGAAAGAAAGTGACGTTCAGCAACGGACTGAGGTACAAGACGAACCAGTACATGCTTGGCAGCCTTGAGACGAAAGGCGAGTATTCACCGTCGTTTCTCGACTATCAGGCTTACCTCTCCTACACCCCGACAGTGAACTGGACGCTCGATGTCATCGGCTACATATCGAACAACGTCTACAACTTCACGCCGCACGACCGAGAGACGAAGTTCGGCACGATGGAGGACGTGAAGAGCTTCAAGGTGTACTTCGACGGCAAGGAGGAAGACCTCTTCCGCACTTACTTCGGCACGGCGAAGCTGTCGAGAAAGCTTAACAAGCGGTCTGCCTTGAGCCTCGCGTTCAGCGTCTTCAGCACCCGCGAGCGTGAGACGTACGACATACAGGGGCAGTATTGGCTCAACGACACGGAGGGCGACGAGCAGCTTGGTGTGGGAACTTATATGCAGCACGCCCGCAACCGCCTTCAGAGCACGACGAAGAACCTGCGGCTCGACTACAATGCTCAGCGTAACGGGCACACCGTGCTGGCGGGCATTGCGTGGAAAGGCGAGAAGATGAAGGAGAACTCGCGTGAGTGGGAGAGCCGCGACTCGAGCGGCTACAGCATCCCTCACACGGGCAATGACTTGATGCTCATCTACAACCTGAAAAGCGTGAACGAGATCACTGCGAACCAGTTCGAGATGTATGCGCAGGACACGTGGAGGCACGAGTCACAGGCTGGCACGCTCAGTGTGAATTATGGCGTGCGGCTGTCGTACTGGAGCTGGAACGGGGAGTGGCTATTCAGCCCCCGCGTGAGCTTCGGCTACGTGCCTTCGGGCAACGACAATTTCACCTTCCGCCTCGCGACGGGGCTTTACTACCAGCGTCCATATTATAAGGAACTGCGCGACACGACGACGGTGAACGGAAACACCACGGTGGAGCTGAACAAGAACATCAAGTCGCAACGGTCCTTCCAAGTGATCGCGGGCGTGGAGTATAAGTTCAAGCTCGACGACCGTCCGTTCAAGTTCACGACGGAGGTTTACTACAAGGCGCAGGGTAACATCAACCCGTACAACGTGGACAACGTGAAGATTGTGTACTATGGCGAGAACGTGGCAAGCGGCTACGTGGCGGGCATCGACTTCAAGCTGTACGGGGAGTTCGTGCCGGGCACTGACTCGTGGATAAGCTTCGGGCTGATGAAGGCGCAGATGAAGTTGAACGGGAAGAGCATTCCGCAGCCTACTGACCAGAGGTACAACATCAACTTCTTCTTCAGCGACTACTTCCCCGGCACTACCCGATGGAAGATGAACCTCAAAGCCTCGTTCGCCGACGGGCTTCCATTCGGACCGCCGCACACGGGACTGGAGAAGAACGCCTTCCGAGCGCCTGCCTACAAGCGTGTGGACATTGGTATGAACTACCGCGCGCTTGACAACGAAGACCGCCACCTCAAGCATAACGCTGTGAAGAATATATGGCTGGGACTTGACTGCTTCAACATCTTCGGCTTCAACAACGTGAGCGGATACTACTGGGTGACGGACGTGCAGGGGCATCAATACGCTGTGCCTAACTATCTGACGGGCAGGCAGGTGAACGGGAGAATACTGATTGAGTTCTAATGACATATTTACTAACCACTAAAGACTTACTAAGATGAAAATCGCAAGAATTGAGCACCTGGGCATCGCGGTGCAGAGCATCGAAGACGCCCTACCCTTCTTCAAGGACGTTCTCGGCTTGGAAGTGTACAAGACCGAGGTTGTTGAAGACCAGAAAGTGAAGACCGCCTTCCTGAAGGTCGGCGAAGTTAAGCTGGAGCTGCTCGAGCCCACGAGCCCCGACAGCACAGTGCAGAAGTATCTCGACAAGGGCGGCAGAGGCGTGCACCACGTTGCCTTTAAGGTGACGGACGGTGTCACGGAGGCGCTCGCCGAGTGCGACGCTAAGGGCATCCGCCTCATCGACAAAGCGCCGCGCAAGGGCGCTGAGAACCTTAACATAGCCTTCCTCCACCCGAAGAGCACCTGCGGCATCCTCACCGAGCTTTGCGAGGAGTAGCATCTGCCCCCAAGCTTTAACCCCTTAACGAGGGCGCGCCAGCCTCACGGCGCGCCCTTTCTTTGTGCCCGCCCGAAGCTTGCGGCAGCCGCTTCCCTGCCCTGTCGCCCGAGTTATGCGAAGTTCGGCAAGACGCAACTGGAAAATAATTGGCACTATATGCTCCGAGTTCGGGGATTATCCTTATCTTTGTGCAGGAAATAGAGAGAAGATGCCTATGTAACATAGTAAAGAAAGGACATTCAGATAGAAAGCGTTAGCTGAGTTCTTGTTGTCTGTAAATCGCCAATTTACTTAAGTATCCAAGAATGATAGTTAATGCTCACGTGTATTAGCGTGGGCTTTTAATTGTTTATGGATACATGGTGTTTGGCGATACCTCAGGCAACGTAGGCGAAGTTATTGGTCCACGTTCTTTTATTGTCCCCCACCCGACCCTTAGGACCGGAAAAAGATATAAGTGAAACATTTAATGCGCAATGAAAACGAAAATGTATTTTAAGATCTTATTTGCGCTGACAATGCTGGTACTCTCAACACCACGCACATCAGCACAAACCAACCGAATGCTGGTATTGGAATTGTTTGCTGGAACTACCAATTCCTTTCTGCTGGCAGAAGAACCCGTAATCACATTCCCTGACGGCTACATCGATGTGTCATCCGAAAGCACAAGCGTCTACTACAAGCTGAGCGAGGTGGCGAACTATCATTTTGAAGACGCTTCTACCGGCATAAAGGCAGTGGAGGCGGACGAAATCAGAGTGATATCCATCAACGCAGACAAAGTGTCTATTGAGGGTCTTGAAGACAAGGACATCGTCCAGGTGTTTGACACAACGGGAATGCAAATGCCCGTAGCGGCAACACACAACGGCACATACACAGAAGTGTCTATAGGAACCCTACCAGCGGGGGTGTACATAATAAAAGCCGGAAACCAATCACTTAAAATCAGGAAAAGATGAAACGGATATTACTTACGATGGCTGTCATGTGCCAGTTGTACGCTGTGCAGGCACAAGACCTAATGAAGGTGTTAAAGAGCGACGGCACAATCGTGGAATACGATGTGGCTGACATAGAAAAGGTTTACTTCGAGACGACGGAGACCAACCCCCGCAACCCCGTGGGCAGCGTAGGCACAGCCATCGACCTCGGTCTCAGCTGTCTGTGGGCCAACTGGAACGTCGGCGCATCCTCCGAGGAGGAGCTGGGCGGATTGTACGGCTGGGGAGACGCGTCAGGCTCAAAAACATCTATCGACTACAGCAACTACCCTCTTGAGACACCGCCGTCAAACATATCAAGAACAGAATACGACATAGCACGCAAGAAATGGGGCGGCGACTGGCGACTTCCCACTTATGACGAGATGAGCGAACTCTGTTCGCAATGCTCTTGGTACTACTACAGTTCGGGAGACACTTACTACCTGAGAGTAGTCGGTCCAAACGGGAATCAGATCATAATGCCTATGAGCGGCTACAGGTTCGGGACTACCGTGTATTCTACCGACGGCGACTACTGGACAGGCACGTTGAGTGACAACGACACGAATTACGCATGGGGGCTTGACGTGGAGCAGTCCGACTGGACTTTCGGCATCGTGGGTCTGAACAGAGTCTACGGCATGTCGGTGCGCCCTGTGTGCGATAAGCCAGTTGAGATACAGGTCACAACAGGAACAGCGGGCGACATCACCTCAAGCGGAGCGACCATCTCCGGCAACTCGGTTTCCGGCGTATCCTCGTCTGTCACGGTAGGCATAATATACGGAACCTCGTCAACACTGTCCTCAACAAGCGGCACAAAGAAGTCCACCACGTCTTCCGGCACTTACTCCATAACCCTCTCTGGGTTGAGCGACGAAACGACTTACTATTACAGGGCATACGCCGTGGTGGAAGGGGAATACTATTACGGCGAGACGGCATCATTCCAAACCTCTGCCATAGAGACGTATGCGATCGGTGATTTGTACCCTACTCGTCTAATCCAGAAGGCGTTGTTTTCTACGTGTCTAACGGCGGCAAGAACGGGAAAATAGTGTCGTTAGACCATTCCAGTCTGTTGTCGTGGGACTATAATCTTATACCTGTTTATTGCGGATGCACAAGCACATCTGACGGTTACTCAAACACCAACAAAATGCCGTCTTATTCGCCTGCTGCAGAGTGGTGCAGAGAGAAGGGCAGTGGCTGGTATTGTCCCGCACGCGACGAACTTGTTACCCTAAGTAACAATGTGGCTAAAGTGAATGCCACATTAAAGGCAAGAGGCTACAGCGAGTATGATGTCTTCTTTTGGTCATCCACAGAATACAACAGCTATAACGATATGGCATACATTGTCTGCGTTAGCTCCAGCAATTTTTCAGGATACAGTGGCGGATATTATACACATAACTCCAAAAGGTCCACCAACTACGTATGCGCAGTTAAGCAGTTCTAACAATGGAAGCCAGTGCATACGGCTGACTTGCACAGCGGAACTTGAGAACATAAGAGGAGAGAGGATGAGGGTTTCCCCCATCCTCTTTCTTTATGCCAGTTGCGCAGCCTTTCGAGTGACAATGGCTGGGAAGTAATCCCTTCAGGGTTTACCTTAACCACCTAAATAAGCATTCGGAGGAATAACAGCCCCCCGAATGGATTCACTCCGCCCCATCGCCATCACGTCACGACATCTTTGCAATCGTCTCGTGCGGTCGGGAGGAAAAGACTGCGCGGACGGGAGAAAAGACTGTGCGGACGGGAGAAAAAGTCGGTGCGGCTGAGAGAACGGACTACCGCGGAACCTTGTTGCCTTCGGGGAAGACCACGGTCGGCTTGAACGTCTTCGCCTCCTCGAAGTCCATCAGGGCGTAGGAGAGGATGATGCAGACATCGCCCACCTGCACGCGGCGGGCTGCCGCTCCGTTAAGGCAGACGCAGCCTGAGCCGCGCTCCCCGCGGATGATGTAAGTCTCGAAACGCTCACCGTTGTTGTTGTCAAGCACGTGCACCTTCTCACCGGGTATCATATTGGCGGCCTCGAGCAGAGCCTCGTCAATGGTGATGCTGCCCATATAGTTCAGGTTCGCCTCCGTGACGGTGACGCAGTGCAGCTTCGACTTCAGTACCTCAATCAGCATAGCTTGTCGCTTACCTATATTTAATATGGTCTATGAGGCGGACGGGGAGCTTGCCGCAGAAGACGGTGATGCAGCCCACGATGTCGTCCGAGTCTTGCCACGAGGAGACATCGGCGAGCGACTTGCCGTCCACGATGCTGAAGTACTGCACCTCGAGCCCTGGCACAGCGTTGAGGGCAGTGACCACGAAGTCATGCACCTCGCGGACGCTGTGGCTCGCCATCAGGGCAAGGCTCTCGCTGAGGGTCTTGTAGATGTTGCAGGCGATATGCTTCTCGTTCTCATCTAAGAGAGCATTGCGGCTGCTCAACGCCAAGCCGCCCTCACTGCGCACTGTCGGGCAAGGCACGATGGAGACGGGCAGCCGGAGAGCCTCAACCATACGGCGGACTACGGCAATCTGCTGGTAGTCCTTCTCGCCGAAGTAGGCTCGGTCGGGCTCGACAAGCAGGAAGAGCTTGCTCACGATTTGGCAAACCCCGTTGAAGTGCCCGGGGCGGAAGCTTCCCTCCATCACGCTGTCGGTGGGAGGATAGCTGAAACGGCGAGTGTCAGGCTCGGGATACATCTCGCTGACCGTCGGGGCGAAAGCGACTATCCCCTGCCCCGTCGCCCCGAGCAGGCGGCAGTCCGCCTCAAGGTTGGAGGGATAACGCTCAAGGTCTTTCTTGTCGTTGAACTGAGTGGGGTTGAGGAAGATGCTGACGACCGTGACATCGTTCTCCTCAAGACTGCGGCGGACGAGCGAGAGATGCCCCTCGTGCAACGCCCCCATCGTAGGGACGAGACCCACGGCCCAGCGAGCCGGAGAGCTCGCCAAATGAGCAACGGAGGGCACGGAGTGCCCCGCAGCCCTCTCCCTAAGCAAGAGACCGCGCAACTCAGCCGCAGTGTGAATAAGCACCATACTTCCCAAGAAATCTCCGCGAAATAACGCAAAATAAGCGAAACGGGGAAGAATTTGACGCTAATTATTGGGGAAATGAGCAAAAAGAAAGGCGAATGGAGGGCGGGATGAACACATATTCGCCTTTTTTCCTTAACTTTGCAACGGATGAGCATTGATACCCTATAAGATGAAGGCTAACAGGTTGCTGTTTATCACGCAGGAGATAAACCCGTACGTGCCTGAGGCTACCCTGACGGACTTGGGGCGGATAGTGCCCCTCGGCGCTATCGACAGGGGGCGCGAGATAAGAGCCTTCATGCCTAAGTGGGGCAACATCAACGAGCGGCGCAACCAGCTGCACGAGGTAATCCGCCTCTCGGGGCTCAACCTCACCATCGACAAGGTGGACCACCCGCTCATCATCAAGGTGGCAAGCCTACCCGGCACGAGGATGCAGATTTACTTCATCGACAACGAGGACTTCTTCCACAAGCGCCTGCAGGAGTGCGACGCCAAAGGCACAGAGTACACCGACAACTTCGAGAGGGGCGTGTTCTTCGCCCGCAGCGTGCTGGAGACGGTGAAGAAGCTGCGGTGGATACCCGACATAATCCACTGCCAAGGATGGATGTCGAGCTTCGTGCCCATCTACATGAAGACCGCCTACGCCGACGACCTCGCCCTGCGCAACTGCCGCACCGTCTACACGCAAAGCCCCAACAAGCTCACCCTCCCGACGGGCGAGCGCTTCGACAAGAAGCTCGAGCTGCGCTCCACGAAAGAGGGAGACTTCAAGGACTTCGAGCCGAGCCTCACGCCCAAGGACATGGAGAAGATGGCCATCAAGCACGCCGACGGCGTGAGCTTCCACTCAGCAGAACCAGACAATGAACTCATCGAATACGCCCGTCAGCTGGGCAAGCCTATACTTGAGGGCGCCGCGGCTGACCCTGACAAATATGTTGCATTCTTCGACCTCATCTGGGGCAAAGGCAAGAAGGAGGCGGCCCTGTAAGGCTACGCTCGCCTTGCCCCTACTGGCCGCCCTTCTTACAGCCTCCTGCGACGACAACACCGCCTCGCTCGGCATCTACCCCGTCACGGACGGCATCACCAACTCAACAGCAATCTACCAGCTCACCACACGCTCCCTCAAGATGGACTCCGTGGTGGCGACAAGCACGGTAAGCTCGCTGGGCAACATCATCGACCCCGAGACGGGCGTCAGCGTGAAGGCTGACTTCGCTGCGCAGTTCTACACCTTCGAGGACTACGAGTTCCCCGCGAAGAACCTGATGATAGGCGAAGTGGACGGCAAGGAGCAGAAGGGCGTGGTGCAGTGCGACTCGGTTGAGATACGCCTTTACTTCGACGACTACTACGGTGACGGCAACAACCCCATGAAGCTTGAGGTGTACGAGCTTAGCCAAGACAAGCTGCTCGAAGAGGACTCAACCTACTACACCGACCTCGACCTCTCGCAGTTCCTCACAGAGAACGCCCAGCCGATAGCCTCGCGTGTGTTCACCCCACTCGACTACAACCTCGACGAGAGCGAGCTGACGAGCAGCAGCCACAGCCACAACGTGCATATAATGCTCGACCGGGAGCTGGGGCAGAGGCTGATGGAGAAGTACTACGAAGACCCCTCCAATTACAAGGACTCCTACACGTTCATCCGCAACGTCTTCCCCGGTCTGTACTTCACCACGTCGAACGGCATGGGCACAATGCTCTCCGTCTACGTTGGGACGTGCAACGTCTACTTCCACTATGGCGACGAGGAGGAAGAAGACAGCGTCTACGTGGGTATGTCCCGCTTCACCGCCACGCCTGAGGTAATTCAGACGACGCACTTCTCCAACGGGGACATGAGCAAGCTCATAGACGACACCTCCTGCACCTACCTTAAGACCCCCGCCGGCATCTGCACCGAGCTTACGCTGCCAATAGACGAGGTGTTCAGCGGCGAGCACTCGACCGACAGCGTCAGCCTCGCCTCAGTGACCCTGACACGCTACAACAAGGAGCAGAACGACTACCAGCTCGGCACGCCCTCAACCCTGCTGATGGTAAGGAAGGCTGACTACAGCAGCTTCTTCCGCGACAAGCAGGTTTCAGACAACCGCACCAGCTACACCACCTCGTTCAGCAGCACCTATAACACCTACACCTTCGACAACGTCTGCCGCCTGCTCGCCTACTGCAAGCACGAGAAGATGAACGAGGCACAGAAGGCGGGCATCACGGAGGAGGAGTGGGCAGCCCAGCACCCCGACTGGAACAAGGTGCTGCTCATTCCCGTCACAACCAGCAGCAACACCAGCGGCACGGAGGTGAGCGTAGACCACGACATGAGCCTTGGCAGCATCCGCCTCGTTGGGGGCGACACCAAGATAGACATGCAGGTGGTCTACAGCAAGTTCTACCAAGAGTATTGATTAAGTAATGGCAGGCTAAGTATAGCCGCCCTTCGTCGGATGCCCCTCGCTGCTCAGTGCCCAAGGCGTGAGGTGTCCACCACCTTGCGCTGCCGCTCCTGATACTTGCCTAATGTGTAGGTGAGGGTCAGGGCGAAAGAGCGCCAGTTCTGCCACACGTCCATCTTGAAGTTCTGCCCAGCCCACGTGTCGCTGGTGCGTATCCTGGCGTTGGTGATGTTCCTGCAAGCCGCCGACACCGCCCAATGTCCCTTGGACGACTGCCAACGGAGCGAGGCGTTGAGACGGAAGTAAGTGCCGATATCATACACCCCTTGCAGGGCGTTGAACTGGGCAAAGGGGTTGATAATAAGCGAAAGCCCCTGCTTAGGCAACAGCTTGCAGTTGAGGGTCGCGCTTAAGATGGTGGTGAGGGCGCTGCGGTCGAAAGGCACTGCGAAGTCATCGCTCTTGTCATGGCGATACATCGCAGTGGCGGAAGCGTTGCCCGTAAGCCACTTGCCAAGGGAGAACTGAGCCGTCGCTTGCGCCCCGAGCTGTCGGCTGTAGTCCCAGTTCGTATACTGCATCACCACAGCCATACGTTCGGCTGGCTGGTAGGGCAGCTGTATGAAGTAGTCGTTTTGAAAGTCAGCGAACAGGGTGAACACGTAGCGTTGCCGCAGCCTGTAGGTGAGGTTCAGGGAATAATTATGCGAGGGCGTGAGGTCTGGGTTGCCCCAAATCTCTGTGTAAACAGACGAGTAATAAACGCTGCTCATCATATCCCAGTAGCTCGGATAGTCGGAGTCGCTGCCGAGGGAGAGGGAGAGCAAGTGGCTGACGGAGGGAGACCAGAGGAGGTTGAAGGTGGGGTACGCCTGCCAGTCGCTTACCGTGGGCGTGTGGAACTTCTCAAGCTCCAAGCCCGCCTCAAGGCTCAGCTTCTCCCCGAAGCCCTTGCTAAGGCTAAGGTAGCCGCTGCCTATGCGCTCGGTGTAGTCCACCCTTGCGTTGCCCGCCTCCACAGGCGTGCCGTCGGGCAGGAACGTCTCCTGCCAGCTTGCCTGCCTGGTGAGCTGCACCTTCGCTCCGTAGTTAACGCCCCACGAGTGCTTCAGCTTATGCTCCTGCCCAGCGGTGAAGAGATACTTCTTAATATCCTGATGGCTCTCCGAGTTCCTGCTTTTGTCCTCCCCCGCAATGCCGCCTTGAAGCTCTTGCTCCTGCGGACATTTGTAAGTCAGGACGCTCGCCCCAAGCCTAAGACCGAAGGGAGCGGTGTACTGAGCGTCGAGGTTGTTAAGATAGGTATGCATAACGCCGTTCTGCGTGTACATCTCTCCCTCCGTGGAATTGTTGCGGCTATGTTCGTTGCCCCAATTGCCCGTGTAGGTGAGACCAAGAGAGCCGCCCTTCTTGAGGTCGATGCTTGGGGAAAGGTAGAGGTTGTGCGCCACCATCCTCGTCTTGTTCTCGATGCCGTCAGCGTAGTATTCTGGTCCAATCTCCAGCGGCTGTACGGCGGTATGCGCAACCTTCGCATACGTGTTGCCGTTGGTGTGGGAGACTGGCATCGAGCGGCGTCTTCCTGCCGTTCAGGATGAGCGTCACCTCCTTGCCCGCCACTGTCAGCTTGCCGTTTATCAAAGCCACCCCAGGCATTCGGGTGACGAGCTCGTAGGCGTTGTCCGAGGGCAACTGCTCCCCGAGAGCCTGCATGTCGTACACTATCTTGCCCAGCTCCATCTTGGCGATGGGACGCTCGCCCGTTACCGCCATCTCGCCCAGCTCCTTGAAGAAGGCTTCGTCCTCGAGGGAGTCCGGCACGGCATTACTCTGCGCCTCGGCAAGGAGGCTCACGAGAAGCAGGAACAGGCTTAATAACACGCGGTTCATCGCCCGCAAAGGTAGTGCCAGTGAGAGCAATAAGCAAGGGAAAGCGCAGCATTCAGCTTGCGTTTGCCGAGCGCAGCCTACCTTCGCCGTAAGGACAAGGTAGCGCAAGTGAAGGCAACGGGCAGGGCTTCGTGGTCCCTCACTAACACCCTTCGTGGTCCCTGTATATGAGGCGTGAAGGAACCCCTCGCAAGGGGTTCAAGGCAACCCCTCGCAAGGGGTTCGGTTGGACCCCTCGCAAGGGGTTGCCTGAAGGGTGTTAGTGAGGGACCACGGAGCCTCACAGTGAGGCTTTACGGCTCTCATACGGCGCGGCTAAAGGAACATAGTAGCAGAGAGCCGGACGGGAGCGCCCGCAGAGGTTGTAGTTGTGGGAGTAGGAGTAGGTGCCGCTGAGCAGTGTCCACGCTATGTGGCGGGTGTTCAGCAGGTTGTCCATCGCGAGGCGGAGCAAGAGCTTCTTGTGCTTCCACTGGGCTGATGCGTCGAACAGCTCGAAGTTCTTGAAGTCTCCCTCCGCCAGTTGCTGCCTCACGTGGTTGTAGCTTAAGGCAAGCTCCAGCGTCTTCACGGGGTAGAACGCCAGCCTTCCCCGGTGGGAGAACGACTGGTTGTGCTGCTTCTGGCTGAGGTAGTCCACCCTTGAGAAGCCGTAGTTGAGGCTGTAGGTCAGCTCCGCCCACGTCAAGGGGCTTATGGTCACGCCGCCGTTTGCCCCCACGCTGTTGGAGCGAGTGACCACTGGCTCTTCCTGGTCTATCGACTGCGAGCTGCCCCAGACGTATGAGCCTCCGAGACTGAGCTTCGAGCGTATGCTGATGAAGCTCTTCGAGGCGTTGAGGCGGAGGGAGGCGTTGCGGCTGTGGCTGCTGCCAAGTATAGTGCCGCTGCTCACGTCCACGCCGCTGACGTACTGCGAGTTGAGGACGTTGCTCCAGCTCTGCGTCCACCCCGCCGAGGCGCTGAGCGTGAAGAAGCTCATCGGCAGCTCCCATTTGTGCAGCAGCTGGGTGTCCCACGTCTTCTGCGTAGCTATTATGCCCGAAGCTGCGCTGACGGAGCGGTAGCCCGTCTGCATCTCGTGGGTGAGCAGGCTCAATGCGTCGCCCACGCTGTTGCCGTAATTGGAGATGAGCCTCAACTCCGAGGAGGGGGGAGACGGTGTAGCGCAGCCTCAGCGAAGGCTCGGCGTAGAGGCGGTGGAGGCGCACGTTGGACTCGTCCTTTGGGTAGTAGCACATTGAGAGCCAGCGCAGGGTAGCACTTATGTCAAATAGCAGCCTGTCGTCGTGCGCCCGCCATTCAAGCGCCGGCGAGGCGGAGGGAGAGAGCCTCCAGCCACGGATGTCGTTCTGCGAGCCGTCGGGCAGGCGCAGGGTGTTGATATAGTCGTACGTCCCCTCGAAGCTCACGGGAAGGTCTATGCGTGTCCGCCTCGGCAGGCGGAACGAGAAAGCTGTGCTTTCCCTTGTCCTGAAGCTGGTGCTTTGGCACTGCTGGTTTATGAGGCTCAGGGAGCTGTCTGTGGGTACAGAGAACGCCATATCGAGCGAGGGCGTAAGCGTGAGGCTGTTGTCCACCGATATGCGCAGCTTGTGCTTGCCTATGGACTTCTCCACGAAAGCGTGGCCTTAGCGAGGCTCGGCTGCGCTCGGCAATCCAAGCAAGCTTGATTGCTCTCGCTTGCACGAGCGTTGTCCGCCAGCCAGAAGCTCCTCACCTTGCGCTCCTGCCCGATGTCGCTTGCCGCCCCGTCCATGGTCTGCCTGACCGCGTTCCCGTTCGTCTCTATTTGGGTTCTGAGGGACAGGTCGTTGCTCACGTACTTGCTCTCGGTGTCGTTCTGGTAGTTCACGCTCACCGAGGGGCTGTGCAGGGTTGAGGCTGGCGATATACGCTCGCTGACGCTGACGCTCTCGCCCCCTGCGAAGTAGGTGGTAGAGTTGCCGGCGGTGTAGTCGTAATGCTCGTAGCTGTAGTTTACGTTGCTCTTCACCTGCCTTGAGCTGTCTATCTTGGCTATGGCGTTCAGCGACACAGAGCCGTCCCGCTGGTAGCGGTACTCGCCTATCGGGGGTGCGCCGCCTCCGAACGAGGGGAATAGCGCCTGCGCATTGCTTGCCAGTCCCGACCCTCCGAAATGCTCTATCAGCTCGTACGAGGCGAAGTCGCCGAAGTTGCTGTACTTAGCCGTGCATATAGTCTGGAAGTCGCTCTTGAACATCATGCCCGTAGCCCCGGCGGCATACAGTGCGTCCTTCTCCCTTATGCCCAAGCCCAAGGTGGGTTGCCCCATTGGGCGGAACTTCGCCTTGTCGCTGAGCTTCACGTTCAGAGCCACGTTGTCGCTCTCCTCGTCGTGGTCTATCTTCTTGTCCTTGTGGTGCCGCAGCACCTCCACCTGCGTCACGTGGTCGGTGCGCAGGTTGCGTGTGGCGAGGTGGCCTTCGGCGAGGCTCGGCTGCGCTCGGCAAAGCAAGCAAGCTTGTTTGCTCTCGCTTGCACGAGCGTTGTACCTGCCGCCCAGCATGTCAAGCCCCTCGATGTAGAAGTGGTTGATGTCCTTCCCCATATAGCTTATCGTGCCGTCCGAGCCCACGTCTATGCCCGGCAGCCTACGCAGCCCGTCCTCAAGCGTGACATCTCCCTTGCCAAGGAACTGTGCAAGGTTGTACGTTATCGTGTAGCCAAGGGTGCGCTCCACCAGCAGGAGCTTCACCACGGCTCTCTCCACGGGCTTGCCCTCGGTGTCCCTCACGCTGCCTGAGATTACGCCCTGCGCAAAGGCTCTGGTGGCGAAAGCGCATAGGAGTGTCAATAATATAAGGGGCGTAAGCTTGCTCACGTTGCCTACTTATCCAGCTCCAGTGGCTTGAACGCATGCACGGAAGAGGCTACGAGATGCCCGTTAATGATGGTCTTTGGCGAGCCTCCCGCAGTCAGTATGCTTGCGCTCTCTATTGAAGAGGAGTCAATGCCGTAGAAAGGGTTCTTCAGGTATTCCTTGTTGCCGTAGGTCTTGTTGCGGAACTTCACCAACTGCCTCATGCCCAGCTTTATCACCTTGGCGTTGGGCGTGTACGTTATGGCGGCAGGCTCGGTGAGCATTCCCAGCAACTCGAACTTGTGCGTCTCCTCCTCGTCGCTGCCTGAGACTATCAGACCTGGCAGCCCCTGCAGCTTCCACGGACCTGCGCCTGACGGGACGTCCTCTGTATACCACACCTTCCACCTCAATCCCGCCAGTCTTGCTGTGGCAGAGGAGCAGGCATAGCCGCCCACGGTCAGCGTGTCGCCCGTGAGCTCCCATTCCGTCTCAGGCAACTTCCCGCTCGCCTCATAGTCGTTCAGGAGTATCAGCTCACGCTCTGTCAGCAGCCCCTGCGGATGGTTCTGCCACACAGTAGGCACGTGGACGCATGCCGCTGCGTAAGCCTCCTCGTAGTCATACTCGCCTGTCGTCTCCGCGACGTAATCCGCATAAGGCATACTCTTAGCCACCTTGCCGCCTATCTGCAAAGCCAGCCTGACGGAGTCGGTGACCGCCTGCCCTTCTGCGTCGGCAGTGCGCACCGTATACGAGTATACAGCCGTGAGCCGGGCCACATCGATGGAGTCCCCGCTCTGGGCGCATACGCCCAAGGCTGGCAATAGCATAAGCATAATGATGGCTGTCCTTTTGGCATTCGCTGCCGCACTGTTGCTTCGATACATGGCTTTTCTTGGTGTTTAATGGATGGTTTCAGCGGCAAAGGTGCGGGGGGGGGGGGGGGGGGGGGGGGGGGGGGGGGGGGGGGGGGGGGGGGGGGG
>JAJPYQ010000034.1:16623-32461 GCA_021204865.1 Prevotellaceae bacterium
CCTGCGCCATGTTGCCTGCCTACCAGGGGTTTCCTGGTGGTTAATGGGTGGGTTCCCCGGGCAACGTACCCCCCCCCCCCCCTGCCTTCCAAATATATCCTATATAGGATGCCGTGGCGATGGTATAACAGGCTTCGTGGCGATGGTATAAGGGGCGTGAATGTGGCCCTTGTTAGGGTGACCATCGTGGCCCTTGTTAGGGTGACCATCGTGGCCCTTGTTAGGGCCACCTTGACGCTTAGCCCTGAGGCTTCACGGCACACTAAGGCTGGGCGTGAAGGAAGAGAGCCAAGATCTTTGATGAAATGGGCGTTTTTGCCTAAGTTTGCCCTCGCAAAGGCTATGAAGACAAGCACACTCTCTCCCGTCGCCCCGTCGCAGCGCTTCGTCATCCTCGACGCATTGCGGGGCTTCGCCCTGCTGGGCATCTGCCTTGCCAACTACCCTGAGTTCTCGCTCTACACGTTCCTGCCCGCCGAGGCTGCCGACGCTATGCCGCTTGCCACGGCAGACCGCTGGGCGCGGTGCCTGCTCTACGCCCTCGTGGACGGGAAGTTCTACACGCTCTTCTCGCTGCTCTTCGGCATTGGCTTCTCCATCATCATGGGAAATGCGCTGCGCAAGGGGGCTGACGGGATGCGGATATTCTACAGAAGGATGGCGGTGCTAACGGTCATCGGGCTGCTGCACCTGATGCTGTTGTGGAGCGGCGACATACTTATGCTATACGCCTTGCTGGGGATGCTGCTGCCGCTCTTCCGCAACGCCTCCAACCGCAGCTTGCTCACGTGGGCAGCCGTCCTGCTGCTTCTGCCCGCCTGTGTGGACGCTGTGCAGGCTTTGTGCGGGTTCGACCTCTCTGCCCCTGCTGTGGAGCGGCAATGGGAGTGGTGCGCACGCTTCGGCATAACGGAGGATAACTTCGCCTACTGGCTAAGGGACGCGAGGGACTACACGGGCGTGCTCCAGTTCCTCGTGCAGGGTGCGTGGGAGAGAATGTACGAGTTCATCGAGGGAAACCGCTACTTCAAGGTGCTCGGGCTGTTCCTCGTGGGCTTCTGGATAGGCAGGAACCGCCTTTACGTCAAGCTTGACGACTTGCGCCCAAGGCTTAGGCTCGTGACGCTCGTGGGGCTGCTGTGGAGCCTTCCGCTCTCCGCCCTTTACTCCTGGAGTGCAGTGGGTGGGCATCCTTGGGGAAAGATGGCGCACACCCTGCTCTACACCCTCAGCGTCTACCCTCTCGCCCTCGCCTATCTCACAGCTCTCTGCCTCCTCTTCCTGCTGACGAAAGAGGCAAGGCTTTGGCGATGGATTGCCGCTCCCGGCAGGATGGCTCTAAGCAACTACATCGGCCAGACGCTTGTGGGCATCCTCCTCTTCTACGGCGTAGGGCTTGGATGGGGCGCAAGCGCGGGGCTGCTGCACACCGAGCTCATCGCCCTTGCGGTCTACGCCCTCCAAGTCCTTTGCAGCAGGCTGTGGCTCGCCCGCTTCGCCTTCGGCCCCCTCGAGTGGCTCTGGCGCATGCTCACCTACGGCAAGCCCCTCAGCCTAAGGCAAAGGCGCTGAACGCTCACACTATCAAAGGCGTGAGCGATAATGTATGCAAGGTATAACATCTTTATCGCTCTAAACTAAAGAGCGCAGAGAGTTCGTCAGTATCACAATTATATCTGTTAGCTAACAGGTAGCTTAGCACATCACGGAAAATCTTCATTTCCCTTGCTTCCTTTATAGCCTTGAACAAGTACTTGAAACGAATATCATTCTTCGAGTTAACGTTTTTAGTCTCTTTCTTAAAGGCTTCAAGCTCATACGGTAACTCTTGCTCAAACATTTCTTCTTCAGTAGCGCAAGACAAGATAAGGTCTTCCACGGCTTTTGAAACCAGTATTATATAATGACACCTCGATTTGTGCTTCAGCAAGATAAGATGTTCAGACTTCCCCACCTCATTAAACACTTTCAGATATGTCGGCTTCCGTTTGTCGTTGTCAATAATGCCTAAAGCGAACCTTTCGCCATACTTATCGCACATCATATTAACAACGTTGTTGCACCCTTTCTGATGGTTCACATTCGCAGGATGACCATCCAAACTAAGCAGCGTCTCCACAAGATTCGTGTCGACATAGCACTCTGGGATGAGATCCAGCCCAGTCATTCCCCCGTGAAAAGCTCGTTGTTGAAGAAGACATCCACCCCGCTGTCGTATATCATCTGCTTTTCCTCCTCCGAAGCCACTTTCTCCTGCTCATAAACCTTGCTTACGCTCTTGTCCTCCTTTAGCGTATACTGAAGCCTGTCCAAGTAATTAAGATACACGAACAAGGGGATAAGCGACTGCAAACCGCTCGAAGTGTTTGTGAAATCCAGTTCAAGTCCGTCCTTCACCGTCACTTTGTCTTCACGAGATGGAGCCTCATAGTGGTACTTCGCACCTAAGTTCAACACTTCCGTCTCAGCCGTGGTGGCTTTCCTTGCCACGTCCCAGTCACGCATAAAGTCCCTTATATTGTTTTCTGGCAAGCTCACGTCGAGCCAGTTCGGTATTGCAGCCAACATATTCCTCTCTGCCGGGATATACGTTACCATCGAGCGGTGATAATCCCAGCGTCCTTCTTTCCATTCAAAATAAAAATCTTTACTTCCTCCGTCATAAGAGAAACGCATCAGATCCGTCTCGTATTCCACACTGGTATCATCTCTTACGTATCCTTGCAACTTATGGTAACGAACGAGCCTGCGTATGAAGTTGTTGCCTACTAAAAAGTCCGTCTGGCTTTGCGCCAATTCTATACGCTTTTCCACCCAAGTGCAATAGCACGCAGTCTTAAGCACACAGCTCTTGCCTGAACTTTGGGGACCCACTATCACATTCACCTGCCGCAACTCCAAATCGGCACAAGCTATCGGTCCAAGATTCCGTATAACAAGATGTTTCATAACGCAAAAATAAACGTTTCCTCTCAATATTGCCCTATTCTATGACCATATTTTATATCAACCGAGGAAAGATGCTATAAGACCATTTTGCTTTTCTATAGAGACTTTCCATAATCAGCATCTCTTAAGGACTTGCATTCTAAACGCTATAGGTTATTACTCTTAACACAGCTTAATAAGCAACTCTATTGACCGTCGCAATTCTTCCTGAGTGTAAGACCTCTGCGAATCGGGATGATCAATAGCATTGCGTATATATGTCGGCAGAGTCTCAACACTTTGTCCCGATCTATCTTTGAAATTCTTATTATGCATTGCAGGGTCATAACAGCTTTGATGCTTGATATATTCATCACATTTTTCGATCGTTTTTGAACAGCTTTTTCTCTGTAAATACCCATACAATTCTATATGAAAGTCTGTTGAAGCTATACCGAATGCCAAATAATTGATCTCGGCGGAAGTAATTGTAGGCAAGACTATCGGTGCAGTGATATTTTTAGCCTTTATCGTGCCATTATCATCGGCGAGCACAATTATCAAAACATTGTCTTTATCTTCCAAAGCCTGCTGTATGACATACTCAGAGTGAGTTGCAAAGAACATTTGCGTCTTTTGTTCTCCTGCGACAGTAAACAAATTCCTATAATACATCAGGATCTTTTGTTGCCATAATGGGTGCATACTTAACTCAGGTTCATCAATAAGCACAACGCTACCAGACATATTATTTATGTTTTTTAGTAAGTATGTACCTCTGAAGACAATCTGTTTTTCTCCTGTACTTAAATTATCTATCGGGATATCAGAATGATTCTTCTCGAATATTATAGTGAACTCATCTCTATTGGAATATACCCCTTTGAATTTAATACCGCCAAAGAATTCATCAAATGCGTGCCTAAAGCGAGCCATTTTGCATTTTTCTTTAAATTCATGACACTTATCTACATTATCCTGCTCGAACAATTCTCTTAATTCCGCATTATCTTGAGTCTGTATATCAACAAGTAACTGTTTTACTGATGTATAATCATCTCCTGCGTCATCCTCATACTTCGGGCCAGGCGTAGTAAACCGTCTTGCCCGGATGTATAATCATCTCCTGCGTCATCCTCATACTTCCCATCGTCTATTTGCTCTGTGGTTGTGGATTTAACTACTTTTGTCTTGAATCCAGAGCGAGCTTTGCTATATGCACATCCATAATAGCGGATATCTTCTGTGTCACGCTCAATTGTATTTCGACTATTATTCAAATTCGAATTAACACGTTTCGAAGATCCGTCGCTCTCGTTTATTCTTACGTGGAAGCCATGTTTTGCATTATTATTTTCATTTTTGGTAAGTTTGTAAGAAGTTGAACCGACCTCATATTGGATATGATCAAATGGTTCAAAAGATCCCAGATTAAGGAAAGCGGACAAGGTCTCGAGAACTGTCGTTTTTCCAGATCCATTTTTACCAGCAAGAATGATTGTGTTATATATACTTCCATCTTCCTTTTGGAAATCCAGCTCAAGGTTCTTAAGCACTGGATGATTATCCCACTTTACTTTCTTTATCATATTTTTTGTTTAGAGATTTGCCACGTCAATGCTATCCATAAGAACAAAGCATTTACCTATCGCAAAATTAGAACTTTTTCCTCAATAGTACTATATTGAGAGTGCAAATTGTCTACAAACTGCCAGATTAATAGTGTCATGGCTTGCTGCACAGGTATGGTGGCATATACAAACGCAAGCACAATCGTTGCTTTCCGTGCACATTACTCTCGTTTACACTACCTTTGCCTACGTATGCGCAGCTAAGCGGTGTATCCGTTGCCAAGCCACGCCGCCAGAGGGAGACTGTGGCGTGTTCGACGATTGTCTGCCCGATGGATGGGGTTTACTTGTGCTTGACAGGCATCTTCAGAAAAGGGCATCAATCCACGCTCTCTCACATTGCTCGACCGCCTCGCTCTTGTGGGGTCAACAGGACGAGGAGCATTGGAGTTCCGACCCGACAGGAGTATCCTCTCCACGAACGAACTCCACGACTTCGAAAAAATGACACTGGAGGCGAAGCAATTCCTTGCAAGTGATGATTATATGGGTGAGGGAATAGAGAAATTTCTGCTTAGAGGTGGCTCACCAGGAGGCGCACGTCCCAAGCTCTTCACCCATTACGAGGGGAAAAAGTGGATGGTGAAGTTCAGGGCAAAAGGAGATCTGGAAACCATCAGTGCAGACGAATATCATTACTCGCTTCTTGCCAAGAAATGTGGGACAGAAATGCCCGAGACACGCCTCTTTGAGGGCAAGTATTTCGGGGAAGAACGCTTCGACCCCGTACGCCAGAGGGCAAACTGCACGTCGTTAGTGTAGATGGACTTATTGGGGCGGATTTCCGCCTCCCAAGCATCGACTACACACAAATATCCCAAGTCTGCACCAACTTGACGCACAACGTTGCCGAGATGTGGAAGGTGTATCGCCTGATGGTGTTCAATTACCTTATTGAGAAAAAGGACGACCACGCAAAGAACTTCGCCTTCATCTTCGGTGAAGGCAACTGGCATTTCGCCCCGGCCTACGACCTACTTCTCAGCGACGGAATAATCGGCTACCGCACCACCTCAATCAACAACAGTCTCACTCCCTACAAGGCAGACATCCTCTCTGTAGCCGCAAAGGTAGGGCTCAGCAAGAAAGAAGCCGCCCGCACCCTTGGAAGGATGCAGGACGTTGTGCGGCAATGTTTATAACCCCAAGTTTCAGGAAGGGCAATCAACGGCTGCATACCAGCGGTGATTAGCTCTACTCTAATACGATCCTAACCAGCTATTAAAATAGTAATCTCTACTAGGAGGAAGCTTTATCAAATTCAAGCTATTCTCCAAGAAGATTGTTTGCATCTACTGTATAGCCGCTATTTTGAAGCTCTTTCACAAGTCCCATTTTCCAAGCCCCATTACTGTCTAGAGGAGTATATATAATCCCATCTAAATCACCAGGCTTTTCAACACCTTCGGATAATAACAGAAAAGTCCTTTCTCTTCCAAGCTTAGCGATAAAGTATCCCATCTCTAAAACCACATTTTGCCTCGCTCGTGGTTTGCTTGGTTCATTATTGTTCTTATCCTTCCCCAAATCATCATCCGTTAACAAAATCACTGCAAATCCCACGTCATTGCTCTTATCTTCGAATTTTTCAATTATTGTTCTCCCCTTATCAGCTTGCTCATGCAGTATTATGGGCTTTAATCCAAGCTTTTCAATAGTGCAGGCAATTTCTACCTTAATGTCTACGTTATGCCCATGGACAATGAAGACGTTTTCACCAAATTGAATATCGTCCGGTATATGATTTACCTTTTCTCTCTCTTTGCTTGGAATTAATGGAAGCATTTCTATTAGTGTATCAAGCGCATTAATCTTCTTTTGTATGCTTTTCTTAGTGTGCGAAACCTCTTCTTCTGCTCGTATGCCAAAATCGCATACATAATTATACTTATCTCTGTATTCGTTTTCGGGATCATCGAAGGCTTGCTTCAATAGTTCTAAATTATAATCATCCCACTTGCGAAATTGCGCCTCAAATGCTTCTACCTCATTTTGTTCATAAGTAATGACCCTGTTTCCATACCCATAGTAATTGTCCTTTTCTACTTCATGAATGGTAGTCCCCAATATAGCTTTCCCCTTTTCGATCCTGTCTTTGAGAACCTTTTCAAACTCTTCTTTATCAATAATCAGTCTGCTTGCCATTTCCATTTCTTAATTCTTTAGATACTCCGCAAAGTTAGCAATAATTTATAGCATCTTCGCTACCGCTGCTCCTATAGTAGAAGCACAATTCCACATTGAAGGCGGAAATTGCCTGTAAACTTCCGATTTAATCGTACCTTTGCAAGCAGCTGTCGCAGAGAGCGGCATAAGATAAACGGCAAAGGGCAGATGAGAATACTTATTTTTGGCGGCACTGGAGCCATAGGCAAGCACCTTGTGAGCTTGCTCGAAGGCACTGCGCACGAGGTGATAGTGACCACACGAGCAGAGCATCCCGACAGAAATAATATCAAGTACGTCCGGGGCAACGCCCACGACTTGGACTTCATTTCCCCGCTGCTCAGCAAGGGAGCGGATGTGATTGTGAACTTTATGGTCTATAACACGCAGGCTTTCACTGAGGTTGTCGACACATTGCTCGACAGCTGTGGGCAATACATCCATCTGAGTTCAGCCCGTGTCTATTCAGACGTTGATGAGGTCATCACGGAAAAGACACCCCGCTTGCTTGACATTTGCAAGGACGAGGAGTATCTTGCCACCGATGAGTACGCCCTCACGAAAGCCCGCCAAGAGAACATCCTGTTCGCCTCGAAACGGAACAATTACACAATCATCCGTCCATACATCACCTACAGCGAGAAACGACTGCAACTGGGGGTCAACGAGAAAGAGACTTGGCTCTACCGCTCTTTGAGAGGGCATTCCATCGTCTTCTCCGAGGACATCGCCTCCAAGCACACCACACTAACCTACGGCAAGGACGTGGCTCGTGGCATTATGGCGCTCTTCGGCAGGGATGAAGCCTTGGGGGAAGCTTTCCATATCACTGCCTCCGAAAGCATACTTTGGCGTGATGTGCTGTCGCTTTACTGCGACGTTATGGAAAGGGTTCTGGGCAAGCGTCCACGTGTGTCGATGCAAGAGTTCTCCCCAAACCTGGTTGCTGGAGGTAAGTGGCAGGTGAAGTGCGACCGCTGGTACAACCGCAAGTTCGATAACACAAAGATAAACAAGTTCATCGACACCGGCAGCTTCGTTTCTCCTCGCACGGGCCTTGAAGACTGCCTTTCTCGCTTTCTCGCCAATCAGCAGTTCAAGTGGATTGGCTGGAAGAAAGAGGCTCAACTGGACAGGTATAGCCGTGAGCTGTATCCTCCATTTATGCGGAGGACTGAAGAACACCCTGAAGTATTTTCTTTTACGCACATTGCTGAAAGAGCGGTAGGCTAATCCATCATACAACCAGCTTTAGACAATGGATCCAAACACGCAGGGAAGCAATAAGCGAATAGCGAAGAACACGCTTATTCTCTACTTCCGTATGTTCTTGATGATGGCGATATCGCTCTACACGAGCCGCATCATCCTGAAAGTGTTGGGCGTGGAGGACTACGGCATTAATAATGTGGTGGGCGGTCTCGTCGCTCTTTTCAGTATGATTACAGGGGCATTGTCGGTCACCGTTGGGCGGTACATAACCTTTGAGCTGGGCAGGGGCGATTTGCATCGGCTGCGTACAGTCTTCTCTACTTCAGTGGTGATTCAGTGCGCCATGGCTTTGTTCATTTGCTTTGTCGCAGAGGTGGTGGGGGTATGGTTTCTTGAGACGAAGATCAACATCCCTATAGAGCGTCTGTCAGCTGCCCACTGGGTGCTTCAGTGTTCCATTATCTCGTTTATGTTCAATCTTGTGAGCGTGCCTTACAATGCGGCGATAGTGGCGCACGAGAAGATGTCAGCCTTCGCCTACATCAGTCTGATAGATGTGGCGCTGAGACTGCTCATCGTCTTTATGCTGAACATCATTCCCTTCGACAAGCTCATAGTCTATGCCATCTTGCAACTGTGCGTGTCGATGACTTTGCGTTTGATATATGGCATTTATTGTTCGAGGCATTTCTGGGAGACGCATTTCAAGTTCGTCTTCGACAAGCAGCTTATCAAGGAGATGTTCAGTCTGGTGGGATGGGCTTTCTGGGGAAACGGCGCGATTGTTATGCGCGATCAGGGCAGCAATATGATGCTGAACGTCTTCTGCGGTCCAGCTGTCAACGCGGCACGTGGGGTGGCTGTGCAAGTAAACACTGCTGTCTATAACTTCACGACAAACTTCCTTACCGCCATCAGACCTCAAATAACCAAGTCATACTCCAGCGGCAATCTCACCAATATGCACAATCTGCTGATGAGGGGCACGAAGTATGGCTTCTTCATCCTGCTCATCCTGCTGATGCCCCTTTGCGCCAATGTAAACTATGTGCTTAGCATCTGGCTGGTGGAGGTTCCTGCACATACAGCCTCCTTCATAGTCCTCACCCTCATATACTCAATGTTCGACTGCTTCGGCAATCCATTGGTGACTGGGGTTCTGGCTCAGGGAGACATCCGCAACTACGAGATAGCGCTCTTACTTCTCTGCATCTTCAACTGCGTGGCTTCCTACCTTTTTCTCCGTATGGGCTATGCGCCAGAGTGGGTGTTTGTCATGAACGTTGTGTTTAAGGTGTTTATAGTGGTTGCGCTCGTCTGGCATTCCCACGTAAAATATGCCTTCCCAGTTCGAGTGTTCCTAAGGCAGACGGTTTCCCGTTGCGTTGCCGTGTTCGCTATAAGTTACGCCTTCGTTCTCCTCTTCAAGGTGAACGTGGGTAGCGATTTCGCTAATTTCGTTATCTCTTGCCTCTCTATTGCCCTCTTCACCGCTCTTGTGATATGCGCAGTGGGCTTGACGAGGAAAGAGAATAAGTATTTTGCAAGTTTAGCACTAAGCAGGATAAAGAAAGGAATAAGAAGATGAACTTGATCAGAAGAGTTGAAAGAGTGTGTGACAGGCTGCGCAGGATGTGCAGAAAGCCTGTAATAGCCAATATCTCTGTACTTGCTCCTAATGAGCTGTTAGAAGGGCGCACCGCCCTAATAACAGGTGGAACGAGTGGCATCGGACTTGCCATCGCCAAAGCTTTTCTGCAAAGCGGTGCAAATGTCATCATAACAGGACGCAACGAGGAAAGGCTCGCCAACGCTCAGGCTGAACTGCAGGCACTTGGTTGCAAGGGAATGGTATTCCCATATAGAATGGACATTACAGAGGTTAGCCACCTCAAAGAACATCTTAATTGCATACTATCAACATTCATGGTAGGTGGAGCTATAGATATACTTGTGAATAATGCGGGGGTTCTTGGTGGGTCAATGCCTAATGCAAAAGAGGATGTTTACGACAAAGTGATGGAGACAAATCTGAAAGGAACGTTCTTTATGTCGCAGCAGATGGGGAAATACATGAAAGACAATGGCATCAAAGGGAATATCCTGAATATCGCGTCTTCGTCCTCCCTCAGACCAGCAATTTCCGCTTACATGGTGTCCAAATGGGGGATTAGGGGTTTAACCCTCGGGCTGGCAAAAGCCATGGCAGGACACGGCATAACAGTTAACGGAATTGCTCCTGGACCTACAGCAACGCCGATGCTAATCAAGAACGCAACTGAAGACATATCCAACCCAACGAGCCCAACAGGTCGTTATGCGCTGCCAGAGGAAATCGCCAATATGGCTGTCTTGCTTGTAAGTGATATGGGGAGGATGATAGTCGGAGACATTGTTTATATGACGGGAGGAACGGGACTTATCTGCTTAGATGATATGAACTACAACATATTCTAACGAAAGCGAAATATCATATATGAAAGAGAAGTGTTACACCAACGAGCGGGCGCAGCAGATAGTATTGGCTCTGCTAAAGGCTCATGGCATTAAGAAAGTGGTCGCATCACCTGGCGCCACGAACATAACTCTAGTGGCTAGCTTGCAGCACGACCCCTATTTTGAGATTTATTCAGCCGTTGACGAACGGTCAGCAGCCTACATAGCTTGCGGTATGGCCGAGGAGAGCGGTGAGCCTGTAGTGCTTAGCTGCACTGGGGCAACAGCCTCCCGCAACTATATGCCAGGGCTGACAGAGGCTTACTACAGGAAACTGCCCGTGTTGGCTGTGACAGCTACTCAAGGAAACTTTAAGATTGGCAGCCTGATTGCGCAGAACATAGACCGCCGCAACCTGCCTAACGACATTGCCCTCGTGAGCGTCTATGTGCCAACAATACACAACGCACAGGAGGAAAAGGCTGCTGAGCTGGACGTGAACCGCGCTCTACTGGAGCTAAAGCGCAGAGGGGGTGGCCCAGTGCACATCAACCTTGCCACTGGCTACAGCAAAGACTACTCCGTGAAGACACTACCAGAGGCTCGTGTGATGGGACGCGTCACTCCTCACGACCGCTTCCCCGAGCTGCCAAAGGGAAGAGTGGCGGTGTTTGTAGGCTCTCACCATGAGATGTCCGAGGAACTGACCGCTGCCATCGACAGATTTTGCTCCGCAAGGAACGCTGTCGTGTTCTGCGACCACACGAGCGGCTACCACGGCAAATACCGGGTGCAGGTAGCCCTGATAGGGGCGCAGAGGCGCTACCGCTCCTCGGTGAGGGATGTGGACACGCTGGTTCACATCGGTGAGGTGTCGGGTAACTACTATGGGGTCTTGCCCTCTTGCGTATGGCGTGTGAGCGAGGACGGGGAGCTGCGGGACACTTTCGGCAGGCTGCGCTATGTGTTCGAGATGGCGGAGCTGGAGTTCTTCCAGCATTATGGCGAGGACGGGAAAGAGGAAGACTCGCGTCTGAGCGCATGCAGGGCGGAATACGACAAGATATACAGTCGCATACCCGACCTGCCCTTCAGCAACCCTTGGATGGCCAAGGAGACAGCTCCTCAGCTTCCGTCTGGCTCCGTGCTTCATCTCGGCATACTGAACTCTCTGCGCAGCTGGAACTTCTTCGAGCTGCCACAAGGGGTGCGCTCAAACTGCAACGTGGGAGGCTTCGGCATAGACGGCAATGTGTCTTCGCTGCTCGGAGCGTCGCTCGCAAGCCCCGACAAGTTATTCTTCGGTGTTGTAGGCGACCTTGCATTCTTCTACGATATGAATGCCCTGGGCAACCGCCACTTGGGCAAGAACCTGCGCATCCTGCTCGTGAACAACGGCTTGGGCACGGAATTCCGCAACTATGAGCATCCTGGCAGCCTATTCGGAGAGAAGGCTAACCTCTACATAGCTGCCGCAGGGCATTACGGCAACAAGTCGCCCTTGCTGGTGCGCCACTACGCCGAGGACTTGGGCTTCCTCTACCTAAGCGCGTCCACAAAGGAGGAATACAAGGCAGCTCTCCCCCAGTTCCTCTCTCCAGAACACGAACGCCCAATCATCTTAGAGGCGTTCACCAACCACGAGGAGGAAAGCGATGCTATACGGCTGATGCTCACAGTCATCTCAACAGCGAAAGGAAACCTGATAGCCACCCTGAAACCCACAATAAAGAGCATCCTCGGCGACAAGGCAATAGCAGTACTGAAGAAGCTCACGCACTAACGGAATGCGAATCAATTGAAGTTATATTCCTCGTTAGAAGCTTTCGCGATAGCTATCGGGGGAAATCTTGCATTAAGGGGCGGGGCGGCGTGGCGACAGTATAAGGGCCGCCGTTGCGCCTGTATAGGAGGCGTCAAACAACCCCTTGTTAGGGGTACAATCCTACCCCTTGTTAGGGGTACCTTCCTACCCCTTGTTAGGGGTACTTCGACGGCTGTATAACAGGCGTCACGAAGTGGCAGAAAGCATCCCCCCGCCTCTCGTTACGAGGGAGGCGGGGGGAGCGTAGGTGGCTGCCCTGCAAGCCCGGGCGTTACCACTCGGTCTGCCAGAAGGCGCTGGTGTCGAACGAGCCTGCGTTGCCCGTCCCGCTCTTAGTCCACACGTCGGTCGTTGTGGTGGGGCTGTAGTTGAACGAGAAGCCCGTCTTTGCCTCGCACTGCTCCACGCTCGTGGCGGGGCGGATATATGCTTTCTTCATAGCTGTGTCGTAATTAAAGTGTGATTAATAAAGAACCTTCTTTCCTCCCTTGATGTACACACCGCTCTTCAGAGGCTGGCTTACCCTGCGCCCCGTGAGGTCGTAGATAGCGCTTGAGCCCTCTGTGCTTGGAGCGGCAGTCTCTATGCCAGTCGCTGTGCCCTCGTCGCTTGCGCTGTCGGAGAACACTATCTTGAACGCCTTAACGTCGAGAGCGTCCTCATCCTCCGTGCCGAGCAACGAGCTTAGGTCGACGTATGCCTTGCCAGCAGGTACCGTAGAGCTTTCATCAAGCTTGTAGAATGCCACCACGCCGTCCACTGCGCTAAGCACGTAGTCATAGTCGTCTGTCAGCTCTTTCGCCTCAGAGACTGCCTTCATAAGGTTGCCCTCGAGAGCAGTGACTTCGCTTCCCGCCTTATCCAGATAGAAGCACAGAGTGCCTTGGTCGGCATCCCCCTTATACTTGCAGAGGTAGCCTTGCTCTGGAGCAATGCCGTCAGTAGCTTCCACGAACTCAAGCTCACCGTAAGTTTGGTCGCCTTCCGGGGTGACTCCGTCTTTCAAGAGGTAGTAAGCCGTGAGACCCGTTATGCCGTCTGCCGTGCGGCTCGTCGAGGCATCGCTGAAGGTGCCGTAGTACGTGCCTTCCTCCTGCGGGTCTTCGTTAACGAAGAGGTTGTAAGCCACCAGCCTTGTCAGGGTGAGGGTCTTCACGTACATCCAGCCTCGGTCGTCAGACCCTGGGCAGCCAATGGTAAGGTCGAGCGTTCCGTCAGAGCCTACCGTGGTGTAGAGGGTGTTGGTGTAGGCACTCCCCTCTGCGTCGCAGAGAGTGCTTGCGTCGCTCATGCCGTTGGGAGTATAGTCTCCTTCTTCAGTACCTGCGGCATCCTCATTGAGGCTTGACCCTGCGCTCCAAGGCTTCAGGTTAATCTCGTTGCCGTTAGCCCTCAGGTAAGCTATGCTGAGGTCGTAGGAGTGATCGATAGCATAGCAGTTAACATTAGAGCCTTGGCGCAGGAAGCCTTGCAGCGTAACCTTATAGACACCGGGGGTGAGACCAGAGACTGTCTGCGTCATGCTGGCATAGCCCATATACAGCTCAACTCCATAATCATCCACCGTAACTTCTCCATCTTCACCAGTTTCAACGTAGTTCTGGAATTGCCCACCATTATAATACTCATTGTCTGTGTAGCTGAACTCCCAGCCATCCGTGCTGTTGGCAAGAGCTGCATTAGTCACTTGCTCCGTCTCGTCCACAAGGTCGTCCTCGTCAAGAGCAGCAACGAACGTGTCGAGGTCGGTCTCTCCGACGGTGGCGGCTATAGCGTCCTTCTGAGCCTTAAGCCAGGCAGCCTTTATCTTGTCCCTTGTGTCCTTGTCCACGATAATCCACTGTGCCTGAGCGTCCTCCGAGTAGTTCTGATCTCCTTCATCCTTTTGCCCATTGTTGGCTACGGGCAGCCCGTTAGTATTGTCGTTGACGTAGAGCAAGCCGTCGGCAACGTCAGCGCTTCCGCCTATGAGCTGGTAGACAGTGCCATAGCTGCTCGTGGCTCCCTCCACCTCTTGGAAGGCGTAGTGGCTTGCATCGCTCTCAGAAGCGTCGGTGAACGCCCAGTCAGGGTTGCACATATAGCCGCCGCTGTCGAGGAACTTGATGGTGCAAAGCCCGTCGTCAGCCTTGGTTATGTCCACGGGTATGCCGTAAGGATCAACATCCGCCTCTGTGCCCCACTGGTCGCCTCGGCTAAGGAACTCCGTGTCCCCCACGTTGAGCAGGTAGACACCCTCCTTGTTATCCGTCAGGTCTTGCTTATAGAACACGAGGGTCTGCTCCTTGCTCTTCGTCTGCACCGTCTGCCATGCATCGTCCCACTCAAGAGCGTCGCTGAGGAAAGTGAGGACGTATGCTACGCCGTTCTCAGGCTCCTCGGTCATAGTGAAGGTGAAGGTGCCGTCGTTGTCCTCTTCATCGTACTCTATTGAGAAGCTGCCGCCTTCTTCAGCGGTCTTGCCGTTGAGCTTTATGTCATCGAGGTTATCAGCGAGAATGTAGCCGTTATCGTCGGTAGAGACGTCGAAGGAGATGGTGATAGGCTCATCCTTCTCTACCACGGAGGTGCTTGCCGTAGCGTCCCCTATGTAAGCGTCCTCGTCGCCAAGGTATATAACCTCGAAGTTCTTCCAGGAGACCCAGTTGTAGCCGTTGACAACGTCATTAGCGTTCTTCTGGAAGTAACAGTCGAGAGTGCCGTCAGTAACCGTGCAATAAACCTCGTACAAGCCGTAAGCATCATGATCCGACTTCGTCTCGGCATTCGAGTAAAGGTTAGTGCTATTGCCATTGGCATAGAAAGACGGGGTGCTCTTAGTAACGCCATTACCTGTGCTATTAGTATCTCTCAGACGAGCGTACACCCTGACAAGGTAAGTGCCACTGGTAAGCCCTGTCAGCTTTTCGTGTTCAGCTTTAAAGTTCCTCATCCTTTTGTCTGTGCCGTAGATCTCCAGGTAAGGCGGGGTCATCTC
Source organism: Prevotellaceae bacterium (assembly GCA_021204865.1). Lineage (GTDB taxonomy): Bacteria > Bacteroidota > Bacteroidia > Bacteroidales > Bacteroidaceae > Physcousia. The sequence continues at coordinate 31,799 of JAJPYQ010000034.1, forward strand.
AGAATCATCTGTAGTTGCGTCATGTTCAGCATCACCAGTAAGGTTCAGATAATAGGCAAAGTCGCCTTTAGAAGAAGTAGCATTGTTAGTATATGTCCACTCATCATACTCCGCCTCGCAGAAGTGGATGATGTCACCGGGGCTTGGCTCGGTCGCCTCGGTGCCTTCACCGTCGTCGTCAGTATCCTGCGCCTTCACCCCGAGGGAGCAAAGGGCAAGCAACATCAAAAGGAACAGTTGTCTCTTCATAACATATTAAGGATTAGAATTAAAAGTACCGTTTTTGTTTTCGTCACTCGTATTGTGGCGCAAAGGTCGATAAACCATTTTTTTTTCCAAGTATTCTTGGGAAAAACTTGCGCCAAGGGGCGGGGCGGCTTGGTGATTAGCTAAGAGGCGGCATGGCGACAGTATAAGAGTCGTCGAACACCTGCTTGTTAGCACCTCAATTCACCTGCTTGTTAGCACCTCAAGACACCTGCTAACAAGGAGGTATACAGCTTCTATATAGTACCTTTCATGAAGCCTATATAGCAGGCGTTACGAAGCCTATATAGGAGGCGTTACGGAAGGTATCAGCTACGCAGGGCGTCGAGCAGGGCGTCGCAGGCGAGGGCGGGGTCGGTGTACTGCTCAAGGAGCTGCACGAACTTGCTGCCGATG
>JAJPYQ010000018.1 GCA_021204865.1 Prevotellaceae bacterium
CTTCGCTCGACCCACGGCTATCCCTCCGAAACCCCTTCGGGGTTTTGGCTACGCCCCGGGCGGGGAGGCGCGGGCTTGGTGCTTTCGGGCGGGATACAGAAGAACCCCCTCGCGGCACATCGGGGTGCTCGAGGGGGTTTGTCAGAGGATTAGTTCCGGGGCCTTGGGGAAAATCTCCGGGCCCCCGGGCTAATGCCGGGCCGTGGAGCTTAGTCGCCGCCTTCGCCTTCCGGGCTTTCGTCAGACGAGCTGCCGCCCTCCGACGAGCTGCCCGAGGAAGTGCCCTGCGCGATCCTGAGGCTTTCCTTCTCCTGCTCCAGGGTCAGCTGCTGAGCCTTTCGGCGTCCGACGAACTCGAACGAGGCCTGGTCGAGCAGGTCCACGAAGGCCGAGCCTCGCGACCACTTGACGATGAGGCCTGTGATGTCGGCCGTCACGAACGTGTCCACGCTGTCCGCTCCCTTGCTCTTGATCTGCAGGTAGAACGTCCCCAGCTCTCCGAGTCGGATCCGCTTGCCGTCGAGCAGCAACTCCTTGATGCAATCCACCAGCGAGAGGATGACTCCCAGCACGTCGGCCCGATTGTACTTGGAGTTGTGCTCGGCGATGTGCTTCGCCAACTCGTACTCGTTCATCACTGTGGTGTACTGCGCCTGGGCGTACACCTTCTGCTCACTCTCCGAGTCAGCAGGGTTCTCTTTCCTTAGAAAGAGGGAATAATGAATTGTTGCCATATCATTTGTTCCTTAACGTATAAATCTGTCATATAGAACCGTCCTTTCTTGATTGATTTTGTCTAAAAGAAAGTTAATTTCTTGCTTGGTGTCGATTAGCTGTTTACCTTTGCAACAAGATTTGAACGATAGAACAACAAAGTATAACAACTTAACCTAACCAAAGAAGAAACTGCGTGGTCTGGAAGTTTAGCTTCACGGTGTGCTCCATCAACCGGAAACAAACCCGTTGCATCTTTCCTCCCCACAATTAGATACAAGGCGGTCCACGACCGGAAACATAAGGCCTCCAGTCCCGCAGCTCCTTTTTCATAGCTACTTCTCTTTTTGCCATAAAACAAATACACCATTCGGTGTGCTCCTTTCTTTATGGGCTTCGCTCCGAGTCAGCCTGACTTGTTTTGCGGCATCCTCAGGCGCGTCGCCCGGTTTGTACTTAGTGTGCGGTCGAGTCGCTTTGACTGCGGCAGCACGATTTCAATCTCTCTTCACTGAAGCCCGCCGGCCTCAGCTGCGATTGTTTGTTGTGATCAGAACAACCCTTTGCACCTTTCCTCCCCAGGAATTGACCAGTCCTTTCGGACCGATAGGCGGATGTGTTCTTTACACGTGGCAAAAGTAGGTTATTTCTCCGAAACTACCAAACACTTTCCCTGTTTATTTTCACTTTTGTGCAAGCAAAAACGCGAGGGGATTGAGGCTTCGCAAATAGCGCCCCTAAGGCGGGCTGTGGAGGCGTGATGGTTTCGCTTGTTTCTTTGGGGGAGAAAGCCTCCGAGCGTGGCTTTTTTTGCCCTTAATAATAGAGTTTCCGAATTATTCGAGGCGCGCTCTTAGGGAATATATTCAGTGATTTGCCGAAGGGCCACTACGAGCGGCCTGAAAATCGCTGAATATATTAGGGAATAACCTTGACCTATGCAATTATGAGCTTAGGCTCGAGTGGCAAGTACATTGAGGTGGAGGTTCGTGTACCCTAATGTAGGCCTCTGACGTTCTCAAGCTACGAGCCTAATCTATCAGGCTGAAGAGCTCTTCTATCTTTCTGACGATGCGATTTTGTTCGGCAAGTGGAGGAAGAGGCACGAGTATATCGTACATGCTCTTAGAGTTTAGCGTCTTGCCCTTAATGGCATCCTTTGTCTCGCCGAACGATGATAACAAAGGTAATAAGTAGAATAGGTAGTTGCGTAGGAAGAAGCAGTTATCGACGTAAGGGAAGATGGATACGATAGCTTCGTTGTGATAAGCTGGAACATCAAGTATCGAAGTACGTCCTACTGTGAGTTTGAAGCTCATCAACAGAGTGTCCTTAGGAGAGATTAGGCCTATCAAGTTAGCTCCCAAAGCGGAAACTTGCTCTTTGCTTTGACTAATATGACCGTAGTCTCCCATATCTGATATTGAAACCCAGTTATAACAACCATTTGCCCAAAAGCGAGATTCTCCTCGGGCTGGGGTCTTTCCTATTTTCATTCTAACGATGTTCCCCAGCCTCACCCACTGCCAGGAGGGGGGTATGGGGAAGGGTATTTGGTCGTCTATGCATGTGGTGCGGCCGTTCAGGGTTTCGTGGTAGGAGCCGTCGGGGTGGCGGAGGATGGTGGAGGGCTTGGCTGCTGTTTTCCTGATCTTTCCCTCCCTCTGGAGGCGGAGTCTCTGCCGTTCTATCTGGCTCAGCAGCTCGCGGGCGGAGCCTTCCTCCTCGGGGCGCTGGGGGACGAGGCGTCCTCGCGCCGCCTCTTGCAGGATGGAGGCCTTGAGCCGCCGGGGCAGACTCCCGTTCAGGCGGTCCAACTCCTCCTGCGCGCGGCCGTAACGCTCCGCCAATGGCAGCAACTCCTCCAGCTTCCTCACTATGCGCCCTTGCTCGGCCAAGGGAGGAACAGCAACTAATATTGAATTCATATTCTCCTGATTCATCTTTGGCTGGGCAGTACCAGTGACATACTCCACAAGAGATATGGCATTTATATAAGTGGATATGTATGAAAGCTTAAGCCCTCCGCAGACATCAAGCACGTGTGCGTGGTTATTAACCCAGTATTTTCCTCTTGCAATAAAGGCAATCGGCGTACTTCTATTGATGAGATTAGCGCCGTCTTCGCCTATAAGAAGCAAATCCTTATCGAATAGATACCTGTCGACCTTGTCGATTACGCCTGACGCTCCATAGTAATCGTACACCTTGTCAAGCCTTTGCCTGACTGCCGTTGAGAGAGGTATGCGTTCACTGTCACGGTTAATCATTATTTGTCCAAACCTTGCCCACTCCCAACTCTTTGGGATCTCGAAGGGGATCTCGTCGTCGATGCAGCGCGGCGTCTTGCCTGTCTGGAGGGACTTCTCGTAGAACGAGCCGTCGTCCCCGCGGAATATCACCGTTTCCTTAGGGTCGCGCCTGAGTTTCCCTTGGGCCGTGAGCCTTCGCTTCTCCTCTCTTATGCGCCGGAGCAGGGCGGCGGCGGGCTCCTCCTGGGGGCGCTGCTCCACGAGCCTCCCCCTTATGGCCCACTGCAGCAGGCTGTCCCTGAGTTCCTTTCCGTTCATCTCGTCACGTCCTTAGGCTCTCCCTCGCGCGCGCCCGCGCGTACCTTTATATATATGTGTGCTGTGGAAGCGTCGCCCCTGGACGCCGGGTGACACTGCCCTGAGGTATTCGGCGATGTTGCCGTGGTAGGCGTCGCGGAAGCTTAGGTCTCTGGATGCCATCTTCGAGCGCGCGTCCGACAAGTAAGGCTGCTGCGCGGGGTCAGCCGCCAGTTTCGCTATTAACTCCCCCACCTCTTCCACCGAAAGCTGCCGGCCCGTGTCGTGACAGCGTTGGCGTATAGCCGCGCCCACCCCGTTCTCGAAGGAGGAGATGACGAGCAATACCTCAGAATAAAGCGTGTGCCGCACGTTGTCCTTAGTGTTGAGGCGGAGTATCTCCCTGTACTCTTTGGCATACTCCCGGAAGACGGCTTTGTATATCAAGTCTGTTATCTGGGAATACTTGTATGTCTTATGCCCAGAGACACAGGCGTTGATGGCGGAAGTGAGGTTGCGCCTGTAGTTTTCTTCTTTGATAGCGGCGGGAAGGAAGTTGGCGTCTCTCCGGTTGATGAACTTCGTGCCGCCGCCAGCCCTTTGGTGTATCGTGGCGATAGCAAGGTCCAGGATGACAGCCCTAACCTTTCTCGCTTTTTCGCTTTCGGTGAGCAGCATTCCTATGTTGAGAAAAGCGCGAAAGCTGAAGAGGCCAAGCCGGGTGGTTTTGCTCCCGACATGTATGACGTGACCAAATTGCGGCTTGAGGTCACGGGAGACGCGCGGATTCTCCTGGATGGCCTGCACGGCATAGCGGTTGTTCAGCACGTTTTGCCGTTCTATCTGCGATTTTGTCAGCTTGTTCATTCCTGATATTCGTTGATGTCGAGGCCCAGAGCCTGGCGCAGCTGGAGGAGCGTCCGGTCTATCTCGCGGTCCAGCGCGCGGCGTTTGCCGAGATAGTCCTGGAGCAGCTCCGCGGGAGGCAGCACCTCCTGCTCGTCTTTCGGGAACTTGCACTGGTCGAAGTTGCAGTCCATCTGCAGGAGCTCCTGGGCTGTGAAGCGCCGCGCCTTCTCGTCGCGCCCCTCCTCGCTGACGATTTCCCGCCTCTCGTCCCACCAAAGCTCCGCGGGGCGGAAGTGTTCGGCCCTCATGGGCTTGGTCTTTGAGAAATGCTTGTAGCCCTCGGGCATGTCGAGTCGGTAGAACCAGGTGTCTTTCGTGGAGAAGCCCTCGCAGGCGCCCTGGGCCCGTTCGCGGTTGAAGAAGAGGATGTTGGTTGCGATGCTGGTGTAGGGGGCGAAGATGCTGCCGGGCAGGCGGATGACGGTGTGGAGGTTGAACTCGCGCAGCAGCCGTTGCTTGATGGCGAGCTTGGCGTTGTCGGCCCCGAAGAGGAAGCCGTCGGGCAGGATGACGGCGGCCCTTCCCCCATGCTTCAGGCGGTACATGATGAGCACCATGAAGAGGTCCGCCGTCTCGCTCGATGTGAGGTCCGCGGGGAAGTGGCGCTTTATGTCCGCTTTCTCGTTGCCACCGTAGGGAGGGTTCATGAGAATGACGTCGAAGCGCTGGTCGTCGGTGTAGCTGAGCACGTCGCAGGCGAGCGAGTTGTCGTGGAAGATGGCCGGAGAGTCAATGTCGTGGAGCAAGGCGTTGGTGACGCAGAGCATGTAGGGGAACTGTTTCTTCTCTATGCCGTAGACGGACTGTGCGTAGAGCTCGCGGTCGCGGGCGGTGCGCACTGAGCGGTCCAGCTCCTTCAGCCAGCTTGTGATGAAGCCGCCCGTGCCGCAGGCGAAGTCGGCCATACGCTCTCCCGCGCGGGGCCTGACGACGCGGGCCATGAAGTCGGTGAGCGCCCTTGGCGTGTAGAACTCTCCGGCGGTTCCGGCCGACTGCATTTCCTTGAGTATCCCCTCGTAGATGTCTCCGAAGACGTGGCTCTCCTCGTAGTCGCTCAGGTCGAGCTGGTCGATGACGTTGACTACCTGGCGCAGCAGCACCCCGTCTTTCATGTACTGGTTAGCGTCCTCGAAGGTGGTTCGCACGATGGCCTGGCTCATGGGGGTTGAGGGTGTCACCTCGAGGGCCTTGAGCGTGGGGAAGAGAGTGTTGTTGACGAAGTCGAGAAGCTCGTCGGCGGTGAGCGCCTTGCCGTCGCCTTCGTCGCGGGCCCACTGGCGCCAGCGGCAGTTCTCAGGGATGATGGAGGCGAAATGCTCCTGCTTGAAGGCCCAGTCGTTCTCCTTTTCGTCGTAAACCTTAAGGAAGAGCATCCAGGCAATCTGCTCAATGCGCTGCGCGTCCCCGTTGATGCCGGGGTCCTGCCTCATGATGTTGCGTATGTTCTTGATGAAGTTGTTGAGGGCCATAGGCTTGCTTTATGCGTAAATCTGGGCCTCGAGCTCGCGAACGGCGGCGAGGTAGCCGTCGCGGCTGCCGAAGAGGCTTGCTATCCTTGAGGGCGAGCCGAACTGGCGGAGGGGGTCCAGCTCGAGCACCGCGGGGCTCTCCAGCTCGGCCACGCCCTCGAGGGCGTATTTGTCGAGCAAAGCCTCCAGCACCTTGCGGGCCTGGGGGCCGTACTTGCCGAAGATGTCGCGCTTCCTCACGCTCTCCGCCCTTTCCCTTCGGGTGAGGGGCGGGCGGCCGTAGGCGAGGTGGCAGATGAAGTCGAAGTCGTCCACCTCTGCCATCCCGCGGTCCTGCTTCAGCTTCTTGAGGTCTATGCCCTCAGCCAGGAGCAGCTGGGTTATCTCCGTCTTGCGCCGCGCCTGGTTCCAGTGGCTGAGGAAGTCGTCGAGCGTGGCGTATTCGCCCAGTATGTTTCGGCGTGTGTAGTCGACGATTGACTCTGTCCGGAGAAGCTTCCCGTCGGTGTCGTAGACGGACACGACTTTGTTGATGACATGCACCTGGCATCCGTCGCGGTCCACGACGGGTCGGTACGTCGGCTCAGGGTGGTCGTGCGCGACGCCTCGGGCTCTGGGCGTGTAGTCCTCCACCTGCTCCAGGGGGCCGTCCCAGTCGGGGTCGGCGAAGAGGCGTGTGACGTTGCGGAAGTCCATTATCGTGAAGTGCGTCTTCCCCTCTTTCTCCCTGATTCTCGTGCCGCGGCCCACGATTTGCTTGAACTCTGTCATGGAGTTTATCTGCTGGTCCAGCACGATGAGCCTGACCATTTTGCAGTCCACCCCCGTGGAGAGTAGCTTGCTCGTTGTGGCTATGACGGGGTAACGTTCGCTGACTGATATGAAATAGTCGAGATTCAGCTTGCCATAGCCGTCGCTTCCGGTGATGCGCACCACGTAGTTGGGGTTCTGCCTCACGAGGTCGCTGTTCTCGTTCACGAGAGCCTGGCGCATACGCTCGGCGTGCGCCTCGTCGGCGCAGAAGACGATGGTCTTGGCCATAGGGTCGGTGTGGCGGAGGAAGAGGGTTATCTGTCGGGCCACCTCACGTGTGCGGTCCTCTATCACGATGTTGTAGTCGTAGTCCCGGTTGTTGTAGATGCGGTCCTCGATGGGTTGGCCGTTTGCGTCGAGCTGTCCTTTCAGAGGCCTCCACTCGTCGCCTATGTTCGTGGTGATGTTCAGCACGCGGAAGGGGGCGAGGAAGCCGTCGTCTATGCCTTCGCGGAGACTGTAGGTGTAGACGGGCTCTCCGAAGTAGGCTATGGAGGACTGATACTTGGTCTCCTTCGGCGTCGCGGTCATGCCAAGCTGTATGGCTCCCTGGAAGTACTGGAGTATCTCCCTCCAGTTGCTGTCGTCCTGCGCGCTGCCTCGGTGGCACTCGTCCACGATGACCATGTCGAAGAACTCGCGTCGGAAGAGCTTCTCGTAGTTCTTCTCGCCCCTTTGCCCGAGGAGCTGCTGGTAGAGGGCGAAGTAGACCTGGTAGGCAGTCACGCCCGTGCCCTGGTCTTGCTGGAAGTTCACCTTGTGGATGGTCTTGCCCAGGGGCTTGAAGTCCTGCTCTATGGACTGGTCGACGAGGATGTTGCGGTCGGCGAGGTAGAGTACCTTGCGCACAAGCTTGGACTTGAGCAGGCGGTAGACTATCTGGAAGGCGGTGTAGGTCTTGCCTGTGCCGGTGGCCATCACGAGGAGCAGTCGCCTCTGCCCTTGGGCTATGGCGCGGAGCGTGAGGTTTATGGCGTTCAGCTGGTAGTAGCGCGGGGGATAGGTTCCGCTGGCGGTGTAGCAGGGCTGGTCGATGAGGCGCATTTCCTCTTGCGTGATGCCGCGGCCCTCGTTGCTTTCCTGGCGGAAGCGCAGGAAAAGCTCCTCTTTCGTTGGGAACGCGTCCATGGGGAATTGGCGTTCCTTGCCCGTGAGGAAGTCGTGCTCGGCGAAAGCCTTGCCGTTGCTGCTGTAGGCGAAGGGGATGTTCATCATGCGGGCGTAGGTCATCGCCTGCTGAAGCCCGTGCGACGGGGAGAACGTCGCCCGCTTGGCCTCCACGATGGCAAGGGGCGTGGCGCGGTTGTGGCGGAGAATGTAGTCGGCCACCTTTCTTTTGCCGCGAAAGTCCAGGTTTCCCTTTATGTTGATCTTGCCGTCGGTGAAGGGCACCGCCGCCTCCATGGAGAAATCCTCGCCGGCCCAGCCCTTTTGCCCAAGGGCGGGGGTGATGTACAACCGCTTGATGTCTTCCTCGCTGAGTGTTTCCATCGGCTGGCTCATAGGCTCGCGCTCGTTTTCCAAAGGTTTCAGCGCAAAATTACTAAAAAAGAAGCGGCATTCCTCGGATGTGCCGAGGAAAAGTGCCTGGCTTGTCGCCCCGCGGGGCGGGGGAGGGATTTCTTTCGGTCGGGGGATGCGCGCCCCTCGCCCCCGACGGTTTCGCCCCTCGCCTCGTGGGCGTAGCCATAACCCCAGAGGGGTTTCAGAGGGATAGCCGTGGGTCGAGCTTAGCGACACCCACGGAAAACGGCACGCTTCCAATTTGTGCCGAAGGTACAACCCATATTCGCGCGCCAATGCCCCGAATGATTTCGCCTCTCGCCCCCGACGATTTCGCCCCACGCCCCGACGATTTCGCCATAGCCCCGAAGGGGCTACACATGGTAGCCGTGGGTCGAGCGTAGCGACACCCACGGATCAGGTGCGTTTTTCTAAATATCCCCCCTCCCTGTCGGGGGAGGGGGTTGGGGGG
>JAJPYQ010000063.1 GCA_021204865.1 Prevotellaceae bacterium
ACGCAATTGAAAAGCTCCGCTTTCCTTTGCTTATTGCTCTCGCTTGCACTAACTTGGCCTTCAGCGAAGTTAAGACTGCGCTCGGCAAACGCAATTGAAAAGCTCCGCTTTCCTTTGCTTATTGCTCTCGCTTGCACTAACTTTGCACCGGATTTTGCGGCAGCTGGGGCTGAGAAGCCGCTTGCCGCCTACGATCCTTCAACGACTTAAACTCAAACAATCCACGTATGAAAGATAATCTCGTCATAGTTGAGAGTCCGGCGAAAGCGAAGACTATAGAGAAATTCCTGGGCGACGACTACCGGGTGCTATCGAGTTACGGCCATATCCGTGACCTTAAGAAGAAAGACTTCAGCATCGACACCGAAACGTTCGAGCCACAGTACGAGGTGCCCGAGGACAAGCGGAAATTGGTGAGCGACCTGCGGAAAAACGCCCAAGGCGCGAAGATGGTCTGGCTGGCCTCCGATGAAGACCGTGAGGGAGAAGCCATCAGTTGGCACCTGAAAGAGGTGCTCGCCCTCGACAATAAACACTCAAAGCGCATAGTCTTCCACGAGATAACCAAGCCCGCCATCCTGGAGGCCATAAAGAATCCCCGGGACATCAACAAGAATCTCGTCGACGCCCAGCAGGCCCGCCGCGTGCTCGACCGCATCGTGGGCTTCAAGCTCAGTCCTATCCTCTGGCGAAAGGTGAGGCCCTCTCTGAGCGCCGGCAGGGTGCAGAGCGTGGCCGTGAGGCTTATCGTGGAAAAGGAGCGGGAGGTGAACAGCTTCAAAGGGGAGAATTACTTCCGCGTCACGGCCCTCTTCGTCAACGCCGAGGGTAACGCCCTGAAAGCCGAGCTTAACCACAAGTTCAGCAAGGAGAAGGACGCTCTCGCCTTCCTGGAATCCTGCCAGAACGCACAGTTCAGGGTGGAGGATGTCCAGTCGAAACCCGTGCCGCGCTGCCCGGCCCCGCCCTTCACCACAAGCACTCTGCAGCAAGAGGCGGCGCATAAGCTGCGCTTCTCCGTGGCCCAGACGATGAACATTGCGCAAAGGCTCTACGAGAGCGGCTTCATCACCTACATGCGCACCGACAGCACGAACCTCTCCACGCTGCACCTCGCGGCGAGCCGCCAGTATATCACGCAAAACATCGGGGAAGAGTACTCCAAGACCCGCCAGTATCACACCCGCACCAAGGGGGCGCAGGAGGCGCACGAGGCAATCCGCCCCACTTACATCGAGAACACGTCCATAGAAGGCACGGTGCCCGAGCGCCGGCTCTACGACCTTATATGGCGAAGGACGCTGGCCTGCCAGATGGCCGACGCACAAATAGAGCGCACGACCGCCACAATCAGCGTGAGTGGCTCGAAGTACAGCTTCATAGCCAACGGAGAGGTGACAAAATTCGACGGCTTCCTGCGCGTATACAAGGAGACGGAGCCGGAAAGCCCCGAGGCGGAGACGGAAAGCAAGGAGCTGCCGCCACTTTCCCCAGGGCAATCGCTGGAACAGCAGGAGATAAACGCCACACAACGCTTCGCTCAGCACCCACTGCGCTACAACGAGGCGAGCCTCGTGCGAAAGCTCGAAGAGCTGGGCATTGGGCGCCCGTCAACTTACGCCTCGACAATCACCACAATACAGCAGCGAGGCTACGTGGAAAAAGCGGACAAAGAGGGCGAAAGCGTGACTTACGCCATCCTTACCCTGAAGAACGGCACGATAAGCCGCAGCGAGAAGACGGCAAGCCTCGGGGCTGAGCGCGGTAAGCTTGTGCCAACGGACATAGGCATCGTGGTTAACGACTTCCTCACCGAATATTTCCCCGAAGTACTCGACTATAACTTCACCGCAGACGTGGAGAAAAACTTCGACGAGATAGCCGAGGGGAAAATTCCCTGGAACAAAATGATACGAGCGTTCTACGACAAGTTCAACCCCCTCGTGGAAAAAACGCTGAACGCCAAGACGGAGCACCGCGTCGGCGAGAGAGTTCTCGGCACCGACCCCAAGACGGGCAACGTGGTCTCGGCGAGAATAGGGCGATACGGCCCGATAATACAGATAGGGAAAGCGACTGACGAGGAGAAACCCCGCTTCGCAAGCCTCAGGAACACGCAGAGCCTGGAGACTATCACGCTGGAAGAGGCGCTCGAGCTGTTCCGCCTGCCCCGCACTCTCGGGGAGTATGAGGGCGAGACCGTGAGCGTCGACTCCGGGCGCTTCGGCCCTTACGTGCGCTTCAAAGGGAAATTCGTCTCGCTGCCCAAGGGCGTGGACCCGATGGACGTGGGCCTCGACGAGGCGATAAGCCTGATAGAGAAGAAACGCCAGGAGGACGAGGCGAAACATCTCAAGAAATTCGACGAAGAACCCGAGCTGGAGGTGCTTAACGGGCGCTTTGGCCCCTACATCGCGTACAAAGGGACGAACTACCGCTTGCCAAAGTCACTGCGCGAGAAGGTTAAGGAGCTAACCCTTGAGGAATGCATGAATATCGTGAATAATTCGGCGGCGACACCAGAGAAAACTGTGCGAAAGCGCAAGTATTCCCGCAAAAAATGACGAGAATCATCCTCATAGGCTACATGGGCGCGGGGAAAACCACCATCGGCCGGCAGTTGGCCAAGGCTCTCGGCGTGCAGTTCTACGACCTCGACTGGTACATCGAGCTGCGTTATCACCGAAGGGTGGCGGAAATCTTCCAGGAGAGGGGCGAGGAGGGCTTCCGCGACCTTGAGCAAAGGATGCTGCACGAGGTGGCAGAGTTCGAGGATGTCGTGATAAGTTGCGGCGGAGGCACGCCTTGTTTCTACGATAATATGGACTATATGAACCGACAGGGCGAGACGGTTTACCTAAAGGCGCCGGCTGATGTGCTCGCGGCGCACCTTAAGATGGGAAAGACGGAGAGGCCGCTCATAAAAGGCAAGACACCCGAGGAACTTCAGGCGTATATAACGGAATCCCTTGCGGGCCGCGAGCCTTTCTACAGCAAGGCTAAGCACATATTCGACGTGAGTCTGCTGGACAACTTCGACAAAATATCCCTCACCGTGAGGCTTTTGAGAAAAGAATTAGGACTTTAACCTCAAACACCATGGCTATGAAGAAATGGCGCATAGAAGATTCAGAAGAGCTCTACAACATAAAGGGCTGGGGAGTGAACTATTTTGGCATCAACGATAAGGGGCATGTCTATGTTACTCCCAAGAAAAACAGCGTGCAGGTCGACCTTCAGGAGGTTGTAGACGAGCTTGCTTCGAGACACGTCTCGACGCCTTTGCTGCTACGCTTCCCGGATATTCTGGACAACCGCATAGAGAAAACGGACGAATGCTTCAGAAAAGCCGCCAAAGAGTACGACTATCAAGCCGAACACTTCATAATTTTCCCCATAAAGGTCAACCAAATGCGCCCCGTCGTCGAGGAGATTATCAGCCACGGCAAGCGCTATAACCTCGGCCTTGAGGCGGGCTCGAAGCCTGAGCTGCACGCTGTGCTCGCCACTAATATGGACAGCGACAGCCTGATCATCTGCAACGGGCACAAAGACCAGAACTACATCGAGCTGGCCCTGCTGGCGCAGAAGATGGGCAAGCGGGTGTTCCTCGTCATCGAGAAGCTTCCGGAGCTGAAGATCATTGCCGAGACGGCGCAGCGCCTTGGCGTCCGCCCGAATCTCGGGGTGCGCATAAAACTTGCCACTAACGGCAGCGGCAAGTGGAGCGAGAGCAGCGGCGACGCTTCCAAGTTCGGACTGAACTCCAGCGAGTTGCTTATGGCTCTTCAGATGCTGGAGGAGATGAAGTTGAGCGATTGCCTGCAACTTATGCACTTCCACATCGGAAGCCAGATAACAAAGATACGATACATAAGCTCTGCGCTCAGAGAGGCTGCGCAATACTACGTGCAGCTCCATAAGATGGGCTTCAAGATCAGCTTCGTCGACTGCGGCGGCGGCTTGGGCGTGGACTACGACGGCACGCGCTCGAGCAACAGCGAAAGCAGCGTCAACTACAGTATTCAGGAGTATGTGAACGACTGCGTGGACACTCTGGTGGAAGAGGCGAACGAGAATAACATCCCGCACCCGAACATCATCACTGAGGGCGGGCGCTCCCTGACCGCTCACCACAGCGTCCTGATAATGGAGGCGATGGAAAGTGTCAGTCTGCCGCAGATGCCGGAGGATTTCAAGCCGACCGAGGACGACGACAAGCTTGTGCACGACCTCACGGAGATTTGGGATAACCTCACGCCCCGCTCGATGCTGGAGGATTGGCACGACGCTCAGGACGTTCGCGAGGAGGCGCTTGACCTTTTCCGCCACGGTATCATAGATCTTAAGACAAGAGCGCAGATTGAGTCGCTCTTCTGGGCGATAAGCCGTGAGATTGCCGACATGGCCCACCACCAAAAGCACGTGCCCGACGAGCTTCGCAAGCTGGACAAGCAGATGGCGGACAAATACTTCTGCAATTTCTCCCTTTTCCGCAGCATGCCGGACAGTTGGGGCATTGACCAGCTCTTCCCCATCATGCCTATCTCGCATCTTCTCGATGAGCCTACCCGCAGCGCCACGCTTCAGGACATAACGTGCGACTCGGACGGGAAGATAATCGCCTACGTGAACGGCATCTCCCAGACGAATTACATCCCGCTCCACACCATACGCCCCGACGAGCCGTATTATATCGGCGTTTTCCTCGTGGGCGCTTATCAGGAAATCCTCGGCAATATGCACAATCTCTTCGGGGTGACCAACGCCGTGCACATATCCGTGAGCAAAGACGAGTACACTATCGAGCAGCTTATCGACGGGGAGTCGATAGCCGACGTGCTGGAGTTCGTGCAGTACGACCCGAAGAAGCTGGTGCGCCGCCTTGAGATCTGGGTGAGCAAGGCGATAAAGGACAAGAAGATAAGCCCGGCGGAGGGAAAGGAGTTCATAAGCAACTACCGCGCGGGGCTTTACGGATACACTTATCTTGAGTAGCAGGGGATGACGAAGTCGAGGGTCACGGTCATAAAGGTCGGCGGCGCTGTCGTGGAGGAGCCCGACAAGCTTGAGCAGTTGCTTGAGGGTTTCTCGGCTGTCCCGGGGCTTCCAGCGAGTCGGAGCGCTCGCCAAATAAACAACGGAGAGCACGTAGTGCTTGTTCACGGGGGCGGCCGCAGCGCAACCCGCATAGCCTCGCTTATGGGCATAGAGAGCAGGATGGTTGACGGGCGGCGCATAACTGACGAGCCTATGCTTGATGTCGTTACGATGGTGTACGGCGGCTTGGTGAACAAGCGCATAGTGGCGAAGCTTCAGGCTCGTGGCGTTAATGCCCTTGGCGTGACGGGCGCGGACTTGGACTTGATAAGGAGCCACAAGCGGCCTGTGGGCTCGGTTGACTATGGTTGGGTGGGCGACGTGGAGAGGGCTGACGGAAAAGCCCTGAGCGACCTTATATATAAAGGTATAGTTCCCGTCGTAGCCCCGTTGACGCACGACGGCCGAGGGCATCTCCTGAACACGAACGCCGACACGATGGCTGCGCAGGTGGCGGAGGCTCTCGCCCCCTTCTTCGATGTCACGCTCACGTTCGCCTTCGAGAAAGCGGGAGTCCTGCTCGACGCTGACGACGACACCTCGGTCATTCCCCGTCTCAGCCACGAGGAATACCTCACGCTCAAGGAGAAAGGCGTGATAGCCGGTGGCATGATTCCCAAGCTCGACAACGCTTTCGAGGCTATCTCGAAGGGCGTGGGCAGGGTGGTCATAACAAGCGCCTCGGACCTTTCGGGCCAGGGAGGCACAACCTTAGAGTAATTTTCTTGAGAATTCGATGTGTGGGTGTAACTTTCGTCATGCTCACTCGTCTTTTATGTAGAGAGCGATGAGAGAGGTCAGTTTCACGAACGACGTTCTTCCGCTGAAGGATAAGCTCTTCCGCTTGGCTTTGCGCGTCACTCTCGACAGGGCGGAAGCTGAGGACGTGGTGCAGGACACACTTGTCAAGGTGTGGAACGAGCGGGGAAAGTGGCAGGAGATCCGCAGCCTTGAGGCATTCAGCTTAACGCTGTGCCGCAACATCGCCCTCGACCGGCGCAAGAGAGCGTCAGCCACGAACGCTCCTTTGACAGAGCGAGAGCACCAGATGCGAGACTCCTTGCCGCAGCCCGACGAGCTGGTGCACAGGAAAGAAAGGCTGAGGCTGGTGCGGGAAGCGATGGACAGTCTGCCGGAAATGCAGAGAACCTTGATGCTCCTGCGGGATGTTGAGGGGAAAACATATAAGGAAATAGCCGAAATGCTGGCGGTCACAGAGGCGCAAGTCAAGGTGTATCTGCACAGGGCAAGGCAGAGAATTAAGAAAACAATAGAGGAGACAGAGAACTATGGACTATAAATACATCGAGCAACTGCTGCAACGCTACTGGGAGTGCGAGACGAGCCTCGAGGAGGAAGCCATCCTGCGCGCCTTCTTCTCGCAGAAAGACATCCCTCAGGAGCTGCTCCCATACGCAAGCCTGTTCCAAGTGGAGGAGCAGATGACCGAAGATGCGCACCTTCCCGCCGACTTCGACGAGCGTGTAAGGCAGATGATTTCCGCTGGCGAACCGTGCGTGAAGGCAAAGCGCATAAGATGGAGCTCACGCCTGCACCCTCTCTTCAAGGCAGCCGCCCTTATAGCCATCTTCCTCTCCTTCGGCATGGCGATACAGCACGGATGGCAGCGTCCCGAGGCGGAGATTGCCTCTGTCGACCCGCAGCCAGGAGACTCCACCTCCATAGAGATTGTGGACGAGGCAACAGCCGAGACGGGAATGCCGCAGGACTCAGCCACAGTCAACGAGACGGACACTTATTGAACACACTCAATAGCTAATTCTTTCTTAAAACGTTAGTCGGGCGAACCCAAGCGGTCGCCCGACTTTTCTTTGTACCTTTGCGGCACTTACACTAATGCACCGTTAGATTATGAAGCAAGAGATACTGTCATCGGCCGCTGGCTACAGGGAGCTGGACGCCTGCCTTGAGAGGAACGCAGTGAAGAGGCTGCTGCTTGTGTGCGGCAAGTCAATCGAGAGGCTGCCGCTTTGGGAGTATTTCCTTAGGCTCCCCCAGAGGCTCGGGGTGGAGGTCGTGCGCTTCTCCGAGTTCAGCCCTAACCCGACGTACGAGGCGGCTGTGCGGGGAGTTGAGGCTTACCACCGAGGCAAGTGCCAAGCCATCGTGACTGTAGGGGGCGGCAGCGCAATGGACGTGGCGAAGTGCATTAAGGCTTACTCCACGATGCCCCTTGGCTCGGACTACTTCCACCAGCCCCTCTTGCCCAACGACGTGCTTCTCGTTGCCGTCCCCACCACTGCCGGCACTGGGAGTGAAGCCACTCGCTATGCCATCATTAACTACCGTGGCGAGAAGTTCTCGGTCACTGACTTCAGTCTCGTCCCTCAAGTCGTCCTGTTCGACCCTCAGGCTCTTTCCTCCCTTCCGCTCTACCAGCGCAAGGTCACTATGCTCGACGCTCTCTGCCACGGCATAGAGTCCTACTGGGCGGTAAGCTCCACCTCCGAGAGCCGCCGCTACGCCTCCGAGGCCATCGCCTTGACGCTCTCCAACCTTGAGGCTTACCTTGGCAATGACCCCACGGGGAACGCCCGAATGCTCGAGGCTTCCAACCTGGCGGGCAAGGCGATAAACATCACACAAACCACCGCAGGGCACGCAATGTCGTACAAGCTGACGGGGCTCTTCGGGCTTGCCCACGGACACGCCGTGGCTCTCTGCGTCGACGCCCTTTGGCCCTTCATGCTCTCTCACACCGCACTCTGCTCCGACCCTCGGGGTGAGGCGTATCTCAAGGAAACCTTCGCTGGTCTTGCCGCCGTTATGGGCTGCCCAACGTCGGAAGCTGCGATGCAATGGTTCCGCAGGCTCGTCTCAGACCTCTCGCTCCAGCGCCCCGCAGCCACCGAGGAGCAGCACGACATCCTCAAGCTTTCCGTCAACCCCGAGCGGCTTAGGAATCACCCCGTCACCCTCACCACAGGCACCATCTCCCAGCTCTACCACCAGATGCTCGGGTAGGCGGTCGCAATGTAGAAGCGCACAGCCGAAAGACAGCTTTCGCCGCGACCAAACGAAAAAGACGACTCGCAAGAGCCGCCTTAGTGTTCTCACAACGGAATAATCCTTATTGTGATTTGCTCAGATTTAGTACTCGCAAAGTTACTGTGTCTTTCTTAAAAGGCAAGGGGATAAAGGAAAAGCCTCATTGCTGTGAAACTAACCATTTTATTAGCAACGATTTACAACTTTTTCCAGTCCTTGCGGCTGTTTTGTGTGGTGTCCCTTTCGTATTATGAGTTTGCAAACGTGCCGCCTCTCAGT
>JAJPYQ010000092.1 GCA_021204865.1 Prevotellaceae bacterium
GTAGAGCCTGCCGGCTCGCTTGCCTCCCTGAGGGAGGGGCTAATCGCGGGCGGCGCAGGCTTAATGCTATGATGGGTAGCTTTCGCCCCGACTTTTGCCCTTAATCAAGCAGCATTAGGTCGGAGATGACGTAGTTCGAGATGAACAAGCCGTCAGCCGTGAGGCGCATAGTGTCCTTGCCAATCATCTCAAGCACGCCGCTCGTGAGGTGGCTGCGGGCTTGCCTCAGGCAGTAAGCAAGCCGCCGCTCGCCGAAATCCTTGCAGAGAAGCGAGAGCGACAGCCCGTCCGAGGTGCGAAGACTCAGCATAACCCTCTCGTTGTACCGCTCGCTTTCGCTCAATTCCTCACGTACTGTTTTCCCCCGCCCGCTTATATAATCACTCACGTTTGCCGTGTTCATTGAGCGAACGCTGCCCCCGTCGTAGCTGTGAGCCCCAGCCCCGAAGCCGAGGTAAGGCGTGCCGTTCCAGTAACTGCTGTTATGCCTTGAGCGGAAGCCGGGAAGCGCGAAGTTGCTGATCTCATAGTGCTCCATCCCCGCCTCCGCAGTGAGCCGCCTCAAGCTCGCGTATTCCTCCTCCGATACCCGCTCGCCAATGCGCCTCACCTTGTCGTCCTGGAGCATATTATATAAAGGTGTACCCTGTTCCCACTGCAAGTCGTATGCGCTAAGGTGCGGCACACCAGTGGCGAGGACCGTGCGGACATCTTGGGCAAACCCGCCCACTCCTTGCCCCGGGATGCTGTACATCAGGTCAACGCTAAGGTTAGTGTAGCCCGACTCCAGCAACAAATCGATGGCACGGAGGGCTTGACTTGCCGAATGCCTGCGGCGGAGGAAGCGCAAAACCTTGTCGTCGAGCGACTGCACGCCCATACTAATTCGGTTGACAGCCGTGTCCCGCAGCCTCGCGACAAGCCCGGCGGAGACATCGTCGGGGTTGACCTCGAAGGTGAACTCCGCATTGTCGGCAAAGGTGAAGCCGCGGCTGATGATGCCCGTCAAGCCTCTCAGAGCCTCAGGGCAAAGCTGCGAGGGCGTGCCGCCGCCTATATATACGGTGCTTGCCCGCGGCTCGCCGTTCTCTTCCCTGCGCCGGGCCATCTCACGCCCAAGCGCCTCCACATAGCCGAGCTGCCAGTCTTTGCCGAGGGTCGTCGATACAAAATCGCAATAGGCGCACCGGCTTTTGCAGAAAGGTATATGGATGTAAACCCCCGTCATAGGGGTGCAAATATAAAGAATATACCGCTTACCCTTTGGCGTTTCGCTGAAAATCGTTAAAATTGCAAGCTAAAAGGTGACATCACAATAACTACATATCATGAAAGTTTACCAATCAAACGAAATCAAAAACATCGCCCTGCTCGGAAATGACGGCAGCGGTAAGACCACTCTCACTGAAAGCCTGCTCTTCGAGGCAGGCATTATCAAACGCCGCGGGCGCATCACTTTGAAGAACACCGTAAGTGATTATTTCCCCGTCGAGCAGGAATATGGCTACAGTGTGTTCAGCACTGTCTTCCACACCGAGTGGAACGGCAAGAAACTCAACTTCATCGATTGCCCCGGCAGCGACGACTTTGTGGGCGCAGCCCTAAGCGCAATGTACATCACCGACACGACCGTCCTGCTCATCAAGGGGGCTAACGGCATCGAAGTAGGCACACAAAACCACTTCCGCTACGCGGAGAAGCTCGGCAAGCCGGTTCTCTTCCTGATAAACCAGCTTGACGACGAGGCCACGGACTACGACCGTCTCATCGAGCAGCTCACGGAAACCTACGGATCTAAGGTGGTGCCGGTGCAATATCCCTTAAGCACTGGTCCTGACTTCAACAGCGTCATCGACGTGCTGCTGATGAAGAAATACACGTGGAAGCCCGAAGGCGGAGAGCCGGCCATCGAGGAAATCCCAGCCGACCAGATGGACAAGGCGACGGAGTGGCACCAGCGCCTGGTGGAGAGCGCCGCGGAACACGACGAAGCCCTTATGGAGAAGTTCTTCGAGAGCGAGAGCCTGACGGAGGACGAGATGCGAGAGGGCATCCGCAAGGGCTTGGCTTCGCGCGGGATGTTCCCCGTCTTCTGCGTTTGCGCAGGCAAGGATATGGGCGTTCGCCGCTTGATGGAGTTCCTGGGCAACGTGGTTCCCTTCGGGACAGATATGCCAAAGGTCAAGAATACCAACGGGGATGAGGTCCCGCTCGATGCGGACGGTCCCACAAGTCTCTTTTTCTTCAAGACAGGTGTCGAGCCGCATATCGGAGAAGTCATGTATTTCAAGGTGATGAGCGGCAGGGTGAAGGAGGGAGACGACCTTACGAACGCCGACCGCGGCTCGAAGGAAAGGATGTCGCAGCTGTTCTGTTGCGCCGGTGCCAACCGCATAAAAGTTGACGAACTCGTTGCGGGTGACATCGGTTGTGCCGTGAAGCTGAAGGATGTTAAGACTGGAAACACGCTAAACTCCAAGGACTGCGACTATCGTTTCGACTTCATAAAGTATCCCGACAGCAAGTACACCCGCGCAATCCGCGCCGCCAACGAGTCGGAGACCGAGAAGATGATGAACGCCCTGCAGCGTATGCGTGAGGAAGACCCCACGTGGCGCATCGAGCAAAGCAAGGAATTGAAGCAGATACTCATACACGGTCAGGGCGAGTTCCACCTGCGCACTTTGAAGTGGAGACTGGAGAACAACGAGAAGATACAGATAGTGTTCGACGAGCCGAAGATACCTTACCGCGAGACCATCACCAAGGCGGCCCGCGCCGATTACCGCCATAAGAAACAGTCGGGCGGCGCAGGACAGTTTGGAGAAGTCCACCTGATAGTTGAGCCATACGTTGAGGGCGCGCCCATGCCTGAGGTATATCGTTTCGGAAACCAAGAGTATCGCATCACCCCGCGTGGGCAGGAAGAGGTGAATCTTGAGTGGGGCGGCAAGCTGATCTTCATTAACAGTGTGGTTGGTGGCGCTGTGGACACGCGCTTCATGCCCGCTATCCTTAAGGGAATTATGCAGAGAATGGAGCAGGGACCCTTGACGGGAAGCTACGCCCGCGACGTTAGGGTAATCGTCTACGACGGCAAGATGCACCCCGTCGACTCGAACGAGATCTCCTTCATGCTCGCAGGCCGTCAGGCATTCGCCAAGGCGTTCCGCGACGCGGCCCCCAAGATACTTGAGCCGGTATATAACGTGGAGGTGCTTGTTCCCAGCGACAAGATGGGCGATGTCATGGGCGACTTGCAGACACGCCGTGCCGTGATAATGGGTATGCACAGCGAGTCGGGTTACGAAAAGCTGTCGGCTCGTGTGCCATTGAAAGAGATGTCGAACTACTGCACAGCGCTAAGCTCCATCTCAGGTGGCCGTGCAAGTTTCTCCATGAAGTTCGATGCTTACGAGCTCGTTCCCGCCGACATACAGCAGAAACTCATCAAGGACTACGAGGCGGAGTCGGAAGAGTCTTAAATCTGACATCGCAACGACCTAACGTATAAATAACGTGAAAGGGAGGCGCTTTTAAGCTTCCCTTTTGCGTTCTTTATTAACGATAAAGGTATTTTTGTGCGTATGAAAAGAGTGTGGATAGCATTAGTCGGGCTGCTTGTTGCGGTAAGTTTCTGCGGATTACTTGCGCTTCAGGGCAGATACACCAGTATGATGGTGAAGATGCGCCGCGACCAGTTCGACGAAAGTGTTAAGAGAAGTCTCGACCAAGCCTCTAAGGATTTGGAACACAGCGAGACTTATCACTACCTTGACAGCGTGATATCCGTCTACAGCGACGAGCTTATCGCCCTCGACACCACTATGGTTACCCCCCCTCACAGTGTTCTTTCCAACCCCGCCCTGATAGGAATCGTCAGCAGAGACTCTGCCATCCGCGAGCTTCCGCCTATGGCGAGGGCGATTCACTCCCCTGTCACCTTCTCGATGAACACCGCAAACTCTGACGCCATCTCGCAGTCAGCCGCCAATTTCCAGCGGGCCGTGCGCAATGCCTACGTATATCAGAGGGGCGTGTTGGACAGGGTTATCTACGCCATCATGTATAACGCCAGCGAAAAGAGCTTTGAGGAGAGGATAAACCCGCAGTTTCTCGACGCGTGTCTGCGTATGTCTCTCGAAAGAAACGGCGTGACGATACCGTTTCACTTCAAGATTTGCACCAGCGACGGGCGGGAAGTTTACCGTTGTCCCGACTACGACGAGACAGGCTCGCAATATAGTTACACGCAGACGCTCTTCAGCAACGACCCGTCCACCAAGATGGGGGTCGTCATCGTGCATTTCCCGCAGCAAAGTCAGTACGTCTTTGGCGTGGTCAGTATGATGCTTCCCGCCATGGTCTTCACGGTAATCCTGTTCCTCATCTTTATCGTCACCATTTATCTCGTGGTTCGGCAGCGTAAAGTGACCGAGATGAAGAACGATTTCGTCAATAACATGACGCACGAGTTCAAGACACCAATCTCCAGTATCTCACTGGCCGCGCAGATGCTTGCCGACAAGAGCGTGGGAAAGTCGGAGCAGATGTACGAAAATCTCGGCAATGTCATCTACAACGAGTCGAAGCGGCTGCGCTTCCAGGTGGAGAAGGTTCTGCAAATGTCGCTCTACGACCGCAAGGACATAGCCTTGAAACCCGTTGAACTCAACGCGGACGAGCTGATAGACAGCGTGGTGAAGATATTCGCGCTTAAGGTGCAGCAAAGCGGCGGCAGCATAGAGACCCGCCTTGAGGCGGACAATCCCCTGGTGAATGTCGACGAGATGCACTTCACAAATATCATATTCAACCTCTTGGAGAACGCTGTGAAGTACCGCAGAGACGACGTGGCGCTGAAGCTGACCATAGTGACTTATAACGAAGGCCACGACTATTGCGTCTCGGTTGAGGACAACGGAATCGGAATAAAGAAGGAAGACTTGAGGCAAATATTCGAGAGATTCTACCGCGTCCACACAGGAAACAAGCACAACGTCAAAGGTTTCGGGCTGGGGCTCGCCTACGTCAAGAAGATGATAGAGCTGCACCACGGCAGCATCAAGGCGGAAAGCGAGTTCGGCAAGTGGACACGGTTCATAATATCAATACCAAATATAAAAGACTAAAGCGACATGGAAGAGACAAAACTGAGCATCCTCCTCTGCGAGGACGACGAGAATTTGGGAATGCTGCTGCGAGAATACTTGCAGGCAAAGGGCTACGACACGCATCTCTCACTGGACGGCGAGGCGGGTTACCGTGATTTTATGACGGGACACTTCGACTTGTGCGTGTTCGACGTGATGATGCCGAAGAAAGACGGCTTCACCCTTGCCAGCGAGATACGGCAACAGAACGCGGACGTACCTATCATATTCCTCACGGCAAAGAACATGAAGGAGGACATCATCAAGGGATTTCAGATGGGAGCCGACGACTATCTCACAAAACCTTTCTCGATGGACGAGCTGGTGTTCCGCATAGAGGCCATCATGCGGCGTGTACGTGGCAAGAGAGCGCAGGTGAAGACGAAGTACCAACTCGGAAAGTACACCTTCGACACGCAGCGACAGGTGCTGAGCATAGGCGACCAGAGGACAAAACTCACCACGAAGGAGAGCGAGCTTCTCACACTGCTCTGCTCATACGCCAACGAGGTGCTGCAGCGAGAGCTTGCGCTTAAGACCATCTGGATAGACGACAACTACTTCAACGCCCGCTCGATGGATGTCTACATCACTAAGCTTCGCAAGCACCTCAGAGACGACCCCAGCATCGAGATCAACAATGTCCACGGCAAGGGCTACCGCTTGATTGTGCCAGAAAACCCAGAGGTTTGACTTCAAATAACCTCCTATACCACCCCGAAAGGGGTAGGAAGATGCGTAGCCGGGGGTCGAGCGTAGCGACACCCCCGGTTAAGGCGTTAGCCTTGTTAGTGCCGAAGGTACTGCACATATTTGCGGCAGATATGGGTTGTACCTTCGGCACAATATCGTGATAGCGCACGATAATCAGGGGTGTCGCTACGCTCGCTTATGCGAGTCTTCCGTATCTTTTTTTGAAACGCTCCGCATTACTGGCGGCTACGCTTGTTATGCCACTTCGTGGCTTTCCTGCGACGACCCCTAATCGTCAGTGCGGTTTTGTGCTAAACTCTGTGCGTTTTGAGGCAAAAGTCGGCGCGGTTTTAATCGAAAGTCGGCGCGACTTTTAGCGAAAGTCGGCGCGACTTTTCCTGGAAACCTTATGGAAAGAAGCGGCGCACCGCAAGGGACCTCCCGGGTGCGCCGCTTCTTTTTGCGTAAGCTCTTGCCAGAAAGGCGGAGTTACTTGATGTACTTCTGCAGCAGGATATGCCCAATAAGCCCGATGATAATCAGACCCAAGCCGCAGAACTGCACGGGATTGTAGTCAACCCACTCCATAAAGTAGCTGACCAGCAACACCACTGCGCCTATCACGATTAACAGGATTCCCAAGTACTTCAACATAGCTATTGTTTGATTTATATATTGTTTCTCGCATATATCGCAGGCAAAATAACGAAAAATAAACGAGACCTCGAAATATTTCCCCCAAAAGTTTCTTCCGGGCCCTGCCTCGGCCTCCCCCTCACGCCACAGCTTTTCCAAAAATCTCTCCGAATACTTGCCAGAATGCCTTGGAATAACTAAATTTGCACCGCATTTGAAGTGAACTTATATTTATTAACTAACTAAACGTTCTATGAATCAATACGAAACCGTTTTCATTTTAACTCCCGTTTTGTCTGACGAACAGATGAAGGAAGCGGTTAGCAAGTTCAAGGGCATCCTCACGGCGGGCGGCGCCGAGATCATCAATGAGGAGCTCTGGGGACTGAAGAAGCTTGCCTACTCTATTGACAAGAAAAGCACGGGGTTCTACGTGTTAATTGAGTTCAAATCTGACCCGACACTCATCGCAAAGCTTGAGCTTAACTACCGGCGCGACGAGAGAGTCATCCGCTACCTCATAGTGAAGATGGAGAAATATGCCATCGAGTACGCCGAGAAGCGCAGGAACCAATTAAAGAAGGAGGCTTAAACACTATGGCACAGCAATCAGAGATCCGTTATTTGACCGCCCCGGCGATCGACACGAAAAAGAAGAAGTATTGCCGTTTCCGCAAGAGCGGCATCAAGTATATCGACTACAAGAACCCCGAGTTCTTGAAGAAGTTCCTCAACGAGCAGGGCAAGATTCTGCCGCGCCGTATAACCGGCACGTCGCAGAAATACCAGCGCCGCGTGGCACAAGCCATTAAGCGCGCCCGCCACTTGGCTTTGCTGCCGTTCGTTACCGATCTGATGAAATAACATAACCCGAAGGAGGAACATTATGGAACTTATACTGAAAGAAGACGTTATAGGGCTGGGATATAAGAACGACATCGTTAACGTGAAGCCTGGCTATGGGCGTAACTATCTCATTCCTAAGAAGATGGCAATCTTGGCCACGGAGAGCGCGAAGAAGGTGCACGCAGAGAATCTCCGCCAGCAGGCACAGAAGCTCGCCAAGATCAAGGCGCAGGCTGACGAGTCGGCCGCTAAGCTCGACGGGGTCTCCCTCGTCATCGCACTCAAAGTCAGCAGCTCTGGCACCACTTACGGCAGCGTGAGCGCCACTCACATAGCCGAGGAGCTGAAGAAGAAAGGCTTCGACATCGACCGCAAGCGCATAGTTGTGGGCGAAGTCAAAGCGCTCGGGCACTACACAGCCACAGTGCATCTCCACAAGGAAGTGGCTGTCGAGATACCTTTCGAGGTTGTCGAGGAGAAGGTGGCCGAGGAGGAGAAGCCCGAAGCCGAGCCAGTCGCTGAGGTTTCCGAGCCAGTCGAGAGCGAGGAGTCCGCAGTGGAGGAGGAGACTCCCGCTGAGGAGCCCGCCGCAGAATAAGGATACTTTTCAAGAGGTCTATATAAGGGCGTGCCTGATGGGTGCGCCCTTTTCGTGTGCGTCCGCCTGAGACGATGCCCCTCGCCCTCGCTGTCTTTTTCTCTCGTCCGCCCGAGACGATATCCTCAGCCGTACTATTTTCCACCCAAACCCCCAGCGGGGGTTTCAGAAGAGTAGCCGAGGGTTAAGCGTAGCGATACCCTCGGATTCAAGGCGTTAGCCAAGTTGAGTGCCGGAGGTACTCAACCCTTTTGCCAACGTTCGTGGAAGATGTTGAGTACCTCTGGCACTCAACAGGTGCGTTGCACCTTACCGTGGGTTCCAGAAACACGGAGTGTTTCCAGATATTAACGATTGGTTTGCGGA
>JAJPYQ010000054.1 GCA_021204865.1 Prevotellaceae bacterium
AAACGTTAGCGAAAGCGTTGAGTACCTTTGGCACTTATTTTGGTCGTGCCGACCATACTATCATCCGTAAGGCAGCCTCTTCAATAAAAGTAACCAATTCGTAACAGCGCCTTTAGCCGTGATACCGATAATATGCCTTAACTTCGCGGCGTAAAGCTTGCGATGAAGGAGCGAAGCGACTAAGCCCTCTCCCGGGAGAGGGTTTGGGAGAGGGACAGACAACGGACTATATTCGAATATCGAAACGAAGTGAGTATATGAGAATACTTGTGGTGGACGACGAGCAGGACTTGTGCGACATCCTGCAGTACAACCTCGAGACCGAGGGCTACGAGGTGGACACCGCCTGCTCGGCTGAGGAGGCTCTCGGGCTTGACCTGGGGGCGTACGACCTGATGCTGCTGGACATAATGATGGGAGAGATGTCGGGCTTCCAGCTTGCAAGGGCATTGAGGGCGAGGGAGGACACGCAGGACTTGCCCATCATCTTCATCACCGCCCTCGAGGGGGAGGACAACCTTGTGAAGGGGCTTAACCTCGGGGCGGACGATTATATGGAGAAGCCCCTAAGCCTCTCGGAGGTAAAGGCGAGAGTGAGGGCGGTGCTGAGGCGAGCGAGGAAAGGGACGAGCGAAGAGGGAGCGGAGAGAGAGAGCATAACGTTCGAGACGCTTTGCCTCGACCCCTCACGCAAGCTCGCCACCCTCGACGGGCAGCCCTTGCAGCTCACCAAGCTGGAGTTCGAGCTGCTTTCCCTCCTGCTTTCCCACAGGGGCAAGCTCTACGACAGGGAGACGCTTCTAAGGGAGTGCTGGCCAAGCGACACGGTGGTGCTTGACCGCACGGTGGACGTGAACATAGCCCGCCTGCGCAAGAAGCTCGGCAGGTACGGCAAACTGATTAAGGCTCGCTTCGGCTATGGCTACGTCTTCGAGGCATAACTCGTTCCAAAGGACGCTCTTCCTCAGCGTGGGCGGCATCTTCCTCGCCTTCGCCGTGTGCTTCAGCCTCTACCAGTACCACCGGGAGAAGGAGTTCAAGATAGACATAATGCACTCCCGCCTCCAGGCGTTCAACTACGCCATGATGCAGACGCTCGGCAGGGAGGGCGTGACGGACTCCCTGAGCTTCGCCCAGTACGTCTCCCAGCACGGGCTCGAGGGCTTGCGTGTCACCGTCGTGGACACCTGCGGGAGGGTGTTAAGAGACAGCAGCCAGCCCCTTGTCTCTTCCCTTGACAACCACCTCGACCGCACTGAGATACAGGCTGCCCTAAGCAACGGCGAGGGCTACGCCATCAAGCGCACCTCAGCCTCCACACACGACACCTACTTCTACTCAGCCACGCTCTTCGGGGACATAGTCCTGCGCTCCGCCGTGCCTTACTCCGCAGAGCTGACACGCTCGCTCAAGGCGGACAACGCCTACCTCCTCTTCGCCATCACCCTCACGCTGCTGCTTGGCTTGGTGCTTTACCTCAACACCTCCCGCATCGGGACGCACATACGCTACCTCAGGGAGTTCGCCCTGAAGGCGGGCAGGGGAGAGGAGCTTGACCACGAGCTGGAGCGAGAGATGCCCGACGACGAGCTGGGCGACGTGTGCCACACGGTGATAGTGCTCTACTGGAAGCTGCGCCACGCCGAGGGGGAGAAGGAGCGCCTGAAGAGGCAGCTCACGCAGAACGCCGCCCACGAGCTTAAGACCCCAGCCGCAAGCATCCACGGCTACCTTGAGAGCATCTTGGAGCACCCTGATATGCCCGCCGACAAGCGGCAGCACTTCCTGGAGCGTTGCTACGCCCAGAGCGAGAGGATGGACAGGCTCTTGCAGGACATGTCGACCCTGACCAAGCTCGACGAGCGCACTACCCTCGCCCACAACCGAGAGGGAGTGACCCTCGTTGACGTTGTGCAGCTGATACACAGCATGCTCGACGACGCAAGCCTCGACCTTGAGCGGCACGGCATCGCCACCGAACTCTTCCTCCCCCCGGCCATAAGCGTCAGGGGAGACCGCAGCCTGCTCTACAGCATCTTCCGCAACATAGTGGACAACAGCATAGCCTACGCCCAGGGGGCGACGAAGGTGAGCATAGTCTGCGCCGAGTGCGAGGCTGAGGTGGCGGCCGAGGGCAAGGGCTCAACGGTGCGCCGCTACTACGAGTTCACCCTCTCAGACAACGGGCAGGGCGTCCCGCCACAACATCTGCCCCACCTCTTCGAGCGTTTCTACCGCGTCGACGAGGGACGCTCCAGGAAGGCGGGAGGCACTGGCCTGGGCCTTGCCATAGTGAAGAACGCCGTAGCCCTGCACGGAGGCACGGTCACGGCAGAGAACACCCCCGGCGGCGGCCTGACGATACGCTTCACCCTCCCCAGGGCGGAGTAGCTTAATCCCTCTTATACATCCTTCGGACACATCCTATATAGGATATCTCCACACATCCTATATAGGATATCTCCACACATCCTATATAGGATATGTCGGCACATCCTATATAGGATATATGCGATGACTATATAAGGGTCGTCATGGCGATGGTATTAGGGGGACCGTGGTCCCTGTATAAGGGTCGTGAAGGTGGCCCTTGTTAGGGTGACCGTCGTGGCCCTTGTTAGGGTGACCGCAGTGGCCCTTGTTAGGGTGACTTCGAC
This sequence comes from Prevotellaceae bacterium, assembly GCA_021204865.1. Taxonomy (GTDB): domain Bacteria; phylum Bacteroidota; class Bacteroidia; order Bacteroidales; family Bacteroidaceae; genus Physcousia. The sequence goes on from JAJPYQ010000054.1 coordinate 2,658, forward strand.
GATGGTATTAGGGGGATGACGCTCACCTCCTCGGGGAGGCGGCGGAAGGCAGCATAATGTCGCGAAGGTCGTAGTTATCGACGAAGCGGCTCAGGTCAACGTAGCCTCGGATGCCCGCCACCTGCCCGTGGGAGGAGTACTGCCAGATGGCGAACTTGGGGTTGCCGTTGAGGTCGGGCAGCGTGTCGGCGTACTTGGCTATCATGAAGAGATAGTCGTCGAAGTAGCCCGCAAGGTATTTGTTGAAGAAGTTAGCCCCCGTGTAGATGATGGGCCTGACGCCGTAGCGCTCCTCGATGCCTCGGAGGAACTGCCTGAGCCGCTGGCGGAACTCGGCGACGGGGGTCTTGCCGTGCGTCTCCACGTCAACCATCGGGATGAGGTCTTGCTCTCGGAGGTCGGGCATGGCGCTCGTGAGGTTGAGCAGCTGTGTGGTGACGGAGGTGGTGGGGCTGAAGAAGTGGTAGGTGCCGGCGGGGATGCCCGCTGCCCTCGCCCCCCGCAGGTTCTGCCGGTACATGTTGTCCACAAGGCTTGAGCTCTCGGTCGCCTTGATGTAGACGTAGCTGGCGTGCTCGTCTATGGCTACGTTCCTCCAGTTGATGCTTCCCTGGTAGTGGGACACGTCTATGCCCCGTCGGTTGCTAAGGCGGTGGCGGCTGATGATGTTCCTTTGGGTGAAGGACACCTCGGGGCTGCGGTGCGGCGCTCCTTGGGGCAGGGGCTCGATGTACTCGTCGGGCTCGGAGAGGATGTAGGCTGGGGTGCGTTCCCTCTTGTCGGCGTGCAGGGTGGCTGAAAGGAGCGTGAGCGTGAGAAGAAGGGCGGTGCGTAATCCCATCTGCCTTGGGGTGTGTTACTTTATCTCCACCTTCTCCTTCATGTCTATCTCCTGCCCGTCGCTGTCGTAGAACTCGTACTGGAGGAAGGCGAGCTTCTGGCTGGGGATGACCTTGATGTGCGGGCCGTAGGTGAAGAGCCACTTGCGCTTCAGCGACCAGAGCCCCTGGCAGATGTAGGCGTAGACGTAGGGGTGGACGTGCAGGGTGAAGGAGCGTATGCCGAGCTTGTTCACCAGCATGTCTATCTTGTCGGCAAGCACGTTGGTAAACATGTAGCTGCTCTTTATCGTTCCCTTGCCGTGGCACGTTGGGCAGGTCTCCTCCACGTCAACGTCGGTGGCAGGGCGCACCCTCTGGCGTGTTATCTGCATAAGCCCGAACTTGCTAAGGGGCAGGATGTTGTGGCGCGCGCGGTCTTGCTTCATGTTCTCGCACATACGCTCGTAGAGCTTCTGCCTGTCCTCGGCGAGGTGCATGTCTATGAAGTCCACCACGATGATGCCTCCCATGTCACGGAGGCGCAGCTGACGGGCAAGCTCGTCGGCAGCCCCGAGGTTAACGTCGAGGGCGTTAGCCTCCTGCCCGTCGAGCGCCTTCGAGCGGTTGCCGCTGTTCACGTCCACCACGTGCAGCGCCTCGGTGTGCTCGATGATGAGGTATGCCCCGTGCTTGTACGTGACGGTCTTGCCGAAGGAAGCCTTAATCTGCCGTGTGATGTCGAAGTTGTCGAAGATGGGGAGCTTCCCCTTGTACTGCTTCACGATGCCCGCCCTCTCGGGTGCGATGAGGTTGACGTAGTCCTTCACCTCGTGGAAGATGCTCTCGTTGTCCACGTAGATGTTCTCGTACGAGGGGTTGAACAAGTCCCTAAGCATGCCCACCGCCCGGCTTGTCTCCTCGTAGATGAGCGTGGGCAGCTCCTTGGCCTTAAGCACCTTGTTCATCATCTCCTCCCATCTTCCCAGCAAGACCTTCATCTCGTTGTCCAGCTCAGCCACACGCTTCCCCTCGGCAACCGTCCGCACTATCACGCCGAAGTTCTTGGGGCGTATGCTCTCTATTATCTGCTTGAGCCTTGCCCTCTCGGCCGGGGCCTTGATCTTGGAGGAGACGGACACCTTGTCGCCGAAGGGCACAAGCACGATGAGCCTTCCCGGGAAGGATATCTCGCAGCTGAGCCTCGGGCCTTTCGTTGAGATAGGCTCTTTGATAATCTGCACCAGCACCTCCTGCCCCGGCTTCAGGACGTTCTGTATGCTGCCGTCCTTCTCCAGCTCAGGCTCTATGTGCGCCTTGCCGATGGGGTAGAGCGTCTTCCTGTTGCTAAGCACCTGCTTAAGGTACTTGGCGTAGGTGTTGAACTGGAGGTCGAGGTCGAGGTAGTGGAGGAAAGCGTCCCTCTCGTGCCCCACGTTGACGAAGCAGGCGTTGAGCCCCGGCATCAGCTTCCTCACCTTTGCCAGATAGACGTTGCCCACGTTGAAGGAGGCGGCTTGGCACTCTTCCTGGTACTCCACCAGCTTCTTGTCCTCCGTCAGTGCAATGGATATCTGCTTGGGGTTTGCGCTAATGTACAGTTCGCTCGTCATAGTGTAGGTTCCGTTAGTGAAAGGGAGACGCGCTCGCTTCAGGTGGCTGCGGTCTGCCTCCCACAAGCGCTTGTTGTTAAAGAAGAAAGCGACGTGCCTCCCGACGCTCTTTCTTCCCCGTTGAATAGCTCGGCTTTACTTGCTCTTGTGCCTGTTCTTGCGCAGTCTCTTCTTGCGCTTGTGGGTAGACATCTTATGTCTCTTCTTCTTCTTTCCGTTTGGCATCTCGTTATAGTTTGGTTAGTGTTACTTGCGCTAAGGCTGTGCAAAGGTAGCTATTTTGCTTTTATGTGCTAACAATAGGCGGGGAAATTTGGCGGGAGCTCCTCTAATTTGTCTCTCCCTCTGGCGTGTGCAGTATCATTGAGGTAGCGCCGATGGTGATGATGCAGCCGTCCTCGATGCTTATCCTGTCCGAGCTTCGCAGCAGCTCGCTGTTGCAGTAAGTGCCCGTCAGGCTGGGCGCGTCCCTGAGCACGTAGCGCAGCCCCTTGGGGGTGCGGCTCACGGTTATGACGCAGTGCCTTGTGTCGACGCTTGGGTCGGCTGTCTCTATCGGGGTGTTCACTGTTGTGCCTTGTATGTATCGCCCAACGACGTTCTCTCCCAGCCTCAGGGGGAGCACCTGCTTGTAGTGGAACACGTTCTCTATCACCACGAGGCTGCCGCACTCCGCCTCCCTCTCCTCCTCTTCGAAGGGCTCTTCCTTGTGCGTCGCCCTGAGCTTGCTCACGCCTATGCGTATGGAGAACTGCTTCTTGCACAAGGGGCATTGGAAGACGAGCTGCTGCCCGTCAGTGTATTGCTTCTCGTCGAAGGTGATGAAGTTGTCGCAGCGGGGGCACTTGACACGTTTCATAAGGAAGGTTATGTGCTACTTGCGCTCGTACACCCAGGCGTAGAAGTACTCATCGCTGAGCCTGTGCAGCTCCCTTGCGGCTCGGTAGGCTTCGTCGGCGGTGTCGTAAGCCCCGACGACCACTCTCAGTATCTTGCCCTCCATCAGTCGGGGAGAGTCCAGCCCTCTCTGCTGAAGGATGCTGACGTAAGCCTCCGCGTTCTTTCGGGAGACTGCGCTTGCCATCACGATGCAGTAGCGGGGCTCTTGGGCAGTCGCTTGCGTTTCTTGGGCTTCTTCAGGGCATTCCTCAGCCTCCACCTCGGCGGGTTGTGGCTCTACTTCAACGGGACTTGTCTCCTCAGGCACGTCGGGAGAGAGGGAGAAGCCCGTGGGAAGGAAGAGGCTGCTTGCGTTTACCGTGGGTTGAAACCCACGGCTATCCCTCTGCAACCCCTCCGGGGTTGTATAGGAGTTAGAGAACCCTGTGGGTGTGCTCAGCCAGAGGAAGAGCGCCACTGCCACGCAGGCGGCTGCCGCATAGGCGGCTACCCTCTTGCTTATGCTGATGGTGATGTGCCTTGAGTCGGTCTTGATCACTGGGGTCTTCTTTCGCTCCGTCTCCTTTATGTGCACGGTGTCGAGGGCATAGAAGTCTGGAGTGGTGACCCCTGCCTGCGAGGGCGTGAAGCTCATGCCAGCCTCCTCGCCGGCGAACGTGCCGAGGCTTCCCAGCTCCACGTAGCCGCTGTCGGCGAGCGTCTGTGCGAAGTCGTTGAGCCAGAGGCAGAGCTTGTTGCCTGCCTCCTCTTCCGTGATGGAGTATATCTCGGCGATGCTTCGTGTCAGCCCCTCGTCCCCGTGCCTCGAGGCGTCAAAGCTCACCTGCCTGCGTGGCGGCAGAAGCGTCTCCTCCTGAGCGTCGTAGCACGACGGGCAGCCCTCAGCCCGGAAGGTGCCCAGCCCTGGCACCGTGACGCTGTCACGCTTGAGCAGGAGGTATTCTATGCAAAGGGAGAACTCGTTCACGGGCGCAAAGTTAGTCATTTTGCCTTGCACTTGCCACAACGAGCAAAAACTATTTGCCATCGTCAAGGGCAGCCCTCTTTTTTCCTACCTTTGTCTTGCGGAACAGGATAATAAATGCTATGGACTACATTAAAACTGAGATTGAGGGTGTCTTCGTGCTCGAGCCCAAGGTGTTCGGCGACGAGCGGGGCTACTTCATGGAGACGTGGCGCAGGGAGGACTTCGACAGGAGCATAGGGCGGAGCGTCACGTTCGTGCAGGACAACGAGTCGATGTCGCGGCGGGGAGTGCTTCGGGGGCTTCACTACCAGTGCGGGGAGGCGAGCCAAGCCAAGCTGGTGAGGGTTACGACGGGCAGGGTGCTTGACGTTGCCGTTGACTTGCGAAGGAGCAGCCCCACGTTCGGCAAGCACGTTGCCGTTGAACTGAGCGGGCAGAACAAGCGGCAGTTCTTCATCCCCCGCGGCTTTGCGCACGGCTTCCTTGTGCTTAGCGACGTGGCGGTCTTCACCTACAAGGTGGACAACCCATACGCTCCCGAGGCGGAATGCTCTATACGCTTCGACGACCCGCAGCTCGCCATCCCCTGGCCCATAGCAAGGCAGGAGATGACGCTCTCCAAGAAAGACCTTTGTGGCGTCCCCTTCGCAGAGGCTGTGCTCTTCGACTAACCTTCGGCGTAACTTCTACATAAAAGGCATCAGGCAGCCCCTTCGAGGGGCAGCATACGCATAGCCGTTGACGTTCGCATAGATAGCCCCGAAGGGGCTCGGCAGGCAAGACGATGCCCCTCGACCGCGCATTCTTTTGCCCCCAAACCGCCGATGTTTTTCCCCCGACCGCAGCGGTCGACGGAGCGATGCCCGTCATTACTACACAACGTTATACATATGTATTATCCCGACCTGCGTGAACAAACCCGCTATCTTCGCG
>JAJPYQ010000073.1 GCA_021204865.1 Prevotellaceae bacterium
GGTGGCGAGTGCCGAGGGGGATGGGGTAGGGGGTTCGGGTGAGGTCGATGTCCTCTTGCTCTTGCTCGCAGGAGGCGCTGTCCCTGAGGGCGGCTATGCGCTCCTGAGCGAGGGTCTTAAGCTCGTTGAGCCTGATGCCGATGGCTTTCTTGCTCTCTGCGGGCACTTGGCGGAAGTCCGCCATCAGCTCGTTAAGCAGCCCTTTCTTGCCAAGGTACTTCACCCTCAGCGCCTCCGCCTCCTCGCGGCTTGCGGCAGTGAGGCTCCTCACCTCCGCCATCAGCTGCTCTATCTTCTCGGTTATCATAGTTAGTGTGTTCTTGTGTTAGCAGCGCGAAGGTACTTATTTTAGGCGTACCCTTAGCCAAGCGAAGGAATAAAAGAGTACTTTTGCAGTCGCTATGAACTCAAGGTATCTATCCATAGCCGCCGCCTGCCTGCCGATGGCTTTCCTGCTCTCCTGCACGGGCAGGGGCAAGACGACGGGAGGGGACGAGGAGGAGGCTGACCTTCAGTGGGCGGAAGAGGGGGACACCGAGGACGAGGACTGGGACGAGGGCGACGAGTTCGCCGGGGAGGAGCGGCAGGCGGCTGAGCCTCTCTCGTTCAACGACTTCTTCTTCCTCTTCCTTCGCAGCAAGGCTTATCAGGCGGCGCACATTAAGTTCCCCTTGGACATCGAAGAGCTTGACAAGACGGTGCGCACCATCAGCAGCGGGGCAGCATTCAGGCAGTACTTCCTCTGGCCGAGCGACGACGACTACACCCTTCTGCTTACCGACCTTCAGGAGATGGAAGCCTTAGGCACGCCCCTAAGCCTCGACAGCGTCTCTGCCGAGGTTATAGACCTTGAGGCGATGACCATGCGCACCTACGACTTCTACTGCACCGACTCCGTGTGGCAGCTCAGGCGAAGCCGCAACACAGAGCCGAGGAGGCGCTACGGCGACTTCCTCCGCTTCTACGCCCAGTTCTCACGGGACACCCTCTTCCAGCAGGAGAGGCTTGCCGAGGAGATACGCTTCTCCTCCGCCGACCCCGACGACGAGACGCAGCTCATCGAGGGCATCTTGCTGCCCTCCCAGTGGCAAGCGTTCCGCCCCCAGCTCCCCGAGGGGGTCATCACCAACCTTGTCTTCGGGCAGCCCTACGACGACACGAAGCGCATCACCCTCGTGGAGTGCGGCTTTGCCACGAGCATGATGCAGACCGTCACCTTCGAGCAGCGGCACGGGCGCTGGCTTCTCACCTCGTTCGACGACTGACCCTCCCTATGACCATCCTTAAGGACTACCCCCTGCTCCGCCACAACACCTTCGGCATCGCCTGCGAGGCTGAGCGTTATGCCGAGTACGGGAGCGAGGAGGAGCTCAGGCAGCTTCTTGCCGAGAGACCCAAGCGAGTGTTGCACATCGGCGGGGGGAGCAACCTGCTCTTCCTCAAGCCACGCTTCGAGGGCTTGGTATTGCACTCAGGCATACGCACGGTAGAGCTGCTGAGTGAGACCGAGGGCGAGGCGCTGGTGCGGGTAGGCGGAGGCTACGTGTGGGACGACCTCGTCTCGCTTGCCATCAGCAGGGGCTGGCACGGGCTCGAGAACCTCTCGCTCATCCCCGGCGAGGCGGGAGCGGCGGCGGTGCAGAACATAGGGGCATACGGCAGGGAGGCGGGAGACTTCATTGAGGAGGTTGAGGGCCTTTCGCTTGAGACGCTCCAGAGCCGCACCTTTAGCCGCAGTGAGTGCGCCTACTCCTACCGCAGCAGCCTCTTCAAGACCCCACGGGAGCGGGGGCGCTGGGCAGTCATCCGTGTTACCTTCCGCCTAAGCAAGCGCTTCGCCCCCCGCCTTGACCACGGGGGCTTGCAGCGAGAGCTCCGCCTCAGGGGCATCGCTGAGGCAAGCCTCACGCCCGAAGGGCTGCGTTCCCTTGTCATTGAGATAAGACGGAGCAAGCTGCCCGACGCGGCGGTGACGGGCAACGCGGGCAGCTTCTTCAAGAACCCCGTGGTCGGGAGGGCGCAGTTCGAGAGGCTTCGCTCAGAGTACCCCGAGCTGCCGCACTACGAGGCGGAGGAGGGGAGGGTCAAGCTCCCCGCGGCCTGGCTGATAGAGCAGTGCGGCTGGAAGGGAAGGGCTTTGGGCAAGGCGGCTGTGCACTCGAGGCAGGCTCTCGTCTTGGTTAACCTTGGCGGCGCCACTGGCGAGGAGGTCCTGGCGCTTTGCCGTGCGGTTCAGGCGGACGTCTCGAAGAGGTTCGGCATCGCCCTCGAGCCGGAAGTCAACATCATAGCTTAGAGGAACGACAACTCGCAGGGCTACGCTTCGCAGTCCCTTCATTGGACAAGTTCCAACTTGTGCATTGGACAAGTTCCAACTTGTGCATTGGACAAGTTCCAAGAGGTCCGACGGAGGAGTTCCAAGAGATCCGACGGAGGAGTTCCAAGAGGTCCGACGGACCAGTTCCAAGAGGTCCGACGGACAAGTTCCAAGATGTTAGGCGAACAAGTTTGCGGCCTCTACTTTATCTCTTGAACGTCTTCAGCTTGAAGCTTGGGGTGACGCGCAGGTACACTCCGAAGCTGAACTTCGTCTCGCTTAAGGCCCGTGAGTGCGCAGTGAGCAGCTCGAAGTCCGCTCCCAGCTTGTAGTCGCGGGTGAAGGCGTAGGTGTAGTCAGCCCTAAGGTAGGCGGTGTGTATTCCTCGGAGCTGCAAGGCGTCGTCCACTGTGCTGAGCGTCCCGAGGAAGGGGTTGCTGAAGAGGTTGGCGTACTGCTTGGGCGCGCCGACGTAGCCCGCCGCGAGGCAGAGCGACTGCCAGAGGGTCAGCTGTGCGGAGGCGTGGGTGGCGTAACCAGCTTGGAAGGGCCAGAGGTGCCCCGACTGCTGGTAGCTCACGAGGGCGTTCGCCTCCGCCCGGACGTGGCTTAGGACGTGCCTGTGTGGGTCTAAGTCAAGCCTGAGCCCCAAGCTTGCGTTCGCCACCGTCTGCACTCCGAGCTGGGTCGTGTCCTGCTCGCCCCCGCGGTGCTGGATGAGCAGCTGCACGGGCGTTGTCCAGCGCACCCTGCCCTTGTCTGCGTTCCATCTTATCTCTGCGTTGCCGCCCACGGTGAACGCCTCTTGGTGCGTGTCGAGCTCGTAGATGTAGCTCTGCCAGTCAAGCCAAGCGTCGAGGTGAATGCGCTTTCGGTCGAGCTGCAGCTGGAAGCCCATCTCGGGGTCTGCCGAGAGGCTAAGCTCGGGGTTGAAGAGGGGATAGATGAGGCGGTGGTTTTGCGCCCCGTAGATGTCGCCAAGCACGAGGGTGAGCGACCTCAGCCTTGCCTCCGCACGGAAGAAAGGCAAGGCGTGCGAGCCGCGGCTGTACTGGTTGCCCTTCCACGTGGCGATGTCGTGGTAGGCGTAGTTGGGGTACTTACGCGCCCCGTCGTAGAAGATGGCGTACGCTCCCAGCTCAAGGTGTATCTGACTGATGGGGTTATAGGTGAGCACGGGGCGAAGCCTTACACCGGGCAGCGTGTAGCCGTTGGTAAGCTTAGAGCCGTCGTACTCGTTGTCCCTGAAGAAAGCCGTTGCGTCCACCTTGAGGGCAAGCACCTGTGTCTCAGCGTCAGTGCCGAGGGAGTCGCTGAAGAGGTTGTCCCACACCTGCGCCCTCGAGCTAAGCGACGCAAGGAGGATAAGTACTAACGGCAGCAACCTCCTCATCCCTTCCCCCTTATACCTTTATATATAAGGTACGCCACAGCCGCCACCCCGATAAGCACCATAACGAGCTTGATGTACACCTCGTAGTGCGCCACGGTAGCGTCCAGCTCCTCGTAAGGCACAACGCCTGCGAGCCAATAGCCGATGGCTGCAAGGACAGTGTTCCACACGCCTGCCCCTATGGCGGTGTAGAGGGCGAACTTGCCGATGCTCATCTTGGCAAGCCCCGCGGGGATGCTTATCAGCTGCCTTACGGCAGGCACAAGCCTTCCCACAAGCGTGGCAAGCTTGCCGTGACGGACGAAGTAGCGCTCCGCCTTCTCCACCTTCGCCTTGTCCAAGAGGCAGAGGTGCCCCAGTCGGCTGCCTGCGAAGCTATAGACGATAGGTCTTCCCAGCCACAAGGCGAGACCATAGTTGACGAACGCCCCAAGCAAAGCCCCAAGAGTGCCGAAGACGACGACGAGGAAGACGTTAAGCCCTCCCTGTTGGCTTGCGGCAAGGTAGGCAGCGGGCGGTATGACCACCTCGCTGGGGAAGGGGATGAAGCTGCTCTCGATAGCCATAAGGCAGGCGATGACCCAGTAGTTGAGGTGGTTGAGACACCATGCGATGAACGGCAGGCTTTGCATAAGGGTCTCTCAGACGAACCGCTTGCGGAACACTTTCTTGTCGGTGAACTTGTGCCGCAGCCACGCTGTGAAGTCCCATCGGGCTATGTGATGCAGCATAAAGGGAAGCGAGAAGTAAAGCCTTGGCTCGCCCAGCATTCTGAAGGTGCGGTTAATGCAGTTGCTCCGCCAGATGGAGTGAACCGCCCACATCACAGCGGCTGCGATGGCGAGAGGGTAGGGCTGCTCGGTGAGCAAGAGGCTAAGGGCGAGCGTGGCGATAAGCGAGAGGGAGTAGAGCCACGTGAGCAGCACCGACAGGGCGTAGCGCAGGCGGTAGGTCACCTTCTTCCTAAGGTGCCGCCTCGTCTCCATAAAGAAGAGCCGCTCCGTCGCCCAGCTTTGGCGTGAGCGTGGGCAGTCCTTGAGCATCGTCGTCTCAGGCAGCAGGCAGACGGCAGTGTTAGTCTTGTCGCTGTACGTGTTCACCATTATGTCCGTCGCCCCAGAGAGCAGCGTGGTGTTAGTGGCAAAGCCCTTGTGCCCGAGGAAGAACTCCTTGCGGTAGCACAGGTTCGTCGGCTCCGCCCTGTAGATGTAACGCTTCCTCACGTGCGTAAGGTTAAGCATCTGCTGCCAAGCGCTGAAGAAGCAATAGCGCAGCCCAGCCCATCCGTGCGGGTTGCGGTAGCGTGTGTAGCCCACGACGATATCCTTGCCTCTCAAGCACCTTGTGGAGATGTTGTACAGCCACATCCTCGACTCGGGCTCGCACGTGATGTTAGTAAGCAGCACCCAGTCCTTCGTCGCCGTGCGTATGCCGAGCGTCAGGGCAAGCTGCTCACGGCTGATGTCCTTCGCCCCCTCGGGAAGGGTGCGGTAGTGAAGGTGCGGCATATAGTCGAGCGACTTAAGGTAGGCTTGCGTCTCGTCCTGCGAGTTCATATTCACCACGATGACCTCGAAGTCGGGGTGTGTCTGATCGAGGAACTTGTGCAGCCTCTTTCTCAGCAGGTGGCATTGGTTCTCCGCCAGCACTATCACGCTAATAGGCACTGGCACGCCTCTTTTCTCACGCCTTTGGCGGCGGGCAAGGTTAGCGAGGCGGCGGTGTCCGAAGCAGCGTATCATTGAGGTAAGCCACAGCAGGGCGAACACGGCGAAGGCTATGTTCTCCGCCGTAAGATAGTCGGCAATCAGTGCTGGAACTCGCTCAAGCAGGTCAGTCATCCAGCAAGTCTTTCTTGGTGTACCCCGAAGGCAGAGGGCGGCAGTTATACTGGCTTGCCATTATCTCCCCGTAAGCTCCTGCCGAGCGCAGCGCAAGCAAGTCGCCACGTCGTGCCTTAGGCATCTTGTAGCCCTTCACGAAGACATCGCTCGACTCGCATATCGGACCCACAATATCATACGTTTCTTCTGCCTCGTCGCTCGTCAGGTTGTCTATCCTGTGGTAAGCGTCGTAGAGGGCAGGGCGTATGAGGTCAGTCATACCAGCGTCAACGATGCAGAACTTCTTTATGGCGTTCTCTTTGACGTAAAGCACCTTCGTTATGAGACTTCCGCACTGCCCCACCACCGAGCGCCCCAGCTCAAAGTGCAGTTGCTGCCCCGCTCTGAGGCTGAGGTGCTTATAGAACGTGTTGAAGTAAGTGCTGAATTCGGGTATCGGGTGCTTGTCGGGATCTGTGTAATCAATGCCCAGTCCGCCTCCCACGTTTATATGCTTAAGGCTCACGCCAATGCCGTCAAGCCTCTCTTGCAGCTCGTTGATGCGCTTGGAGAGAGCCTCGAAGTCGTCCATCTCCAATATCTGGCTGCCGATGTGGAAGTGCAGTCCTATCAGCTCCACGTTCTTAAGTCGCTTAGCGAGAGCTATTACATCCTCCATGTCCTGCATATCGATGCCGAACTTGTTCTCTGCCAGTCCAGTGGTGATGTTAGCGTGCGTGTGTGCCCCCACGTTCGGGTTAATGCGCAGAGCCACCCTTGCTGTCCGTCCTTTCGCTGCCGCCAGTTGGTCTATCACCTCCAGCTCGGGCTTGCTCTCCACGTTGAAGCAGAAGATGCCCTCTTGTAGGGCGAGTTCTATCTCCCAGTCGCTTTTCCCCACTCCTGCGAATACTATGCTGTCTGCCTTGAAGCCCGCCCTGAGGCACGCCTTTATCTCGCCTCCGCTCACGCAGTCGCAGCCAGCTCCCGACTTGGCTATAAGCTGCAAGACAGCAGGGTTGGCGCAGGCTTTTACAGCGTAGTGCAAGTGACTGCCCGGGAGCATTGCCGCCTTTATCGCTTGGAGGGTCTGCTCCAGCAGGTCGGTGTCGTAGTAATAAAAGGGTGTCCTTAGCTCTTTGAACTTGTCCAATGGGAAGCTCATAACTTAGTCTTTTGCTTGGTTGAACAGATTGTCGCTGAGGGCTTGCAGCGTGCGTTGCTTGTCCTTTTCGGTTACGAGCAGGGAGATGTTGTAGTTGCTGCCGCCGTATGATATCATTCTCACGGGTATGTTCTTCATTGCCATCATAGCCCTTGTCTCGAAGCCCACGTTGGTGCTGTCGAGGTCTCCCACGATACAGATAATGCACATATTCGGCTCAACGCTCACCGTGCCGTATTTCTTCAGCTCGTTGATTATGTCCGCAAGGTGGCTCTTGTTGTCTATCGTCACGCTAACGCCCACCTCGCTGGTGCAGACCATATCGATGCTCGTCTTGTACTCCTCGAAGATGTCGAACACCTTGCAGAGGAAGCCGTGTGCAAGCAGCATTCTCGACGACTGGATCTGTATGGCTGTTATGCCGTCTTTAGCCGCCACTGCCTTAATCGAGCCGTGCTGCATCTCGTTGTTTATTATCGTGCCAGGGGCGGAGGGCTCCATAGTGTTGAGCAGACGCACAGGCACTCCTGCGAACTTGGCTGGCTGTATGCAGGTCGGGTGCAATATCTTAGCACCGAAATAAGCCAGCTCTGCCGCCTCCTCGAAGTACAGCTGTCTTACAGGCTCGGTGTGCGGCACCAGTCGAGGGTCGTTGTTGTGTATGCCATCGATGTCTGTCCATATTTGTATTTCCTTGGTCTGCAAGGCTGCACCGATGAGGCAGGCGGTGTAGTCGCTTCCGCCCCTGAGCAGGTTGTCAATCTCCCCGTATGCGTTGCGGCAGATGTAGCCTTGCGTCACGTAAATATCGTATCCAGGGTTCGCCTCAAGCTTGGCGAGCAGCTTTTCTCTTATATAGTTGAAGTCTGGCTCAGCGTTCTTGTCGGTGCGAACAATGTCGAGAGCGTTCAGCAGGATAGCTTTTTGTCCCGTCTCGAGCAGCAAGTTCGTCATCATGTTGCTGCTTATTATCTCGCCCTGGGCCAGTATGACTTTCTCCTCGAACGAGGTGAACATTATCTTGGTGAAAGAGCGAAGGTAGGTGAACTCCTCGCTGAGGAATTTGCGTGTCAGCTCACGGTATTCCTCTGTCGTGTGCAGCTCGTCGGCGTGTTGCAGGTACTTTCGCTCCAGTTTGTTGATGATGGTGTTAGCCCCCTCAGGGTTTTTCTTGTAGAGGTAGTCGGCTATCTCCACGAGCGAGTTGGTAGTTCCGCTCATAGCGCTCAGCACCACGAAGTTCTGTTCCCCATTGCGTGGTGTGATAAGTTTTGCGACATCCTTCATCCGCTGGGCAGTGCCCACGCTTGTGCCGCCGAATTTCATTACGTTCATATCCACAGTCTTTTATTTATCCTTCTTCGGTCTTTTCCTCCAACCTGCCGTCCTTGCACTCACGTATCCGCCCAGAGAAAAGCTCGGGCAGACTGCTGTTGTGAGTGCTGAGCAGTACGGCTGTGCCGCTTTTTCTTATTTCCGAGAGCAGGCTCATTACCAGTTTACTGCTCTCCGCACTCAGGTTGGCGGTCGGCTCATCGGCAATCAGGAGCCGCGGCTTGTTGAGCAATGCGCGGGCTATGCAGACGCACTGCTGCTCGCCCCCTGACAGTTCGTAAGGCATGCTCATAGCACTTTCGCCCAAGCCAACTTGTTCAAGCACCTCTTGTATGCGTTCTTGCCTCAACCGTCTCTTTTTCCATCCTGTGGAGCGAAGCACGAAGTCAAGGTTTTCCTGCACGGTGCGGTCTCTGAGCAGCTGGAAATCCTGGAAGATGATGCCCATCTGTTTCCTTAGTCGTGGCAGTTTGCGGGGCCTGAGGCGGCAGAGGTTCGTGTCAAGCACCGTGGCGCTGCCCTTGGCGATGGGCAGCTCTCCGTACACGCTCTTCAGCAGACTGCTCTTGCCGCTGCCCACTTCGCCCATTATGTAGCAGAGTTCTCCCTCGTCCACTTGCAGCTCGATGCCCGAAAGCACGGGGCGGTCGTCTTGGCGCAGTTCCACGCCTTTGTAGTCTATCAGCATTCTCGTTTCAGTGTTTCTTCCATCCCGGCTTATGTCTCTGCTCAAGCTCCGCTGCCATATCCTCAATGCGCAGCCCCTTGCTCGTCAGCAGCACGATGAGGTGGTAGAGCATATCGCTCCCCTCGTATACGAGGCGTTCGTTTGTTCCGTTCGTAGCCTCAATCACCAGTTCCAGAGCCTCCTCTCCCACCTTCTGCGCCATTCGGTTCAGTCCCTCCTTGAAAAGGCTTGTGGTATACGAGCCCTCGGGCATTTCTCTGTGGCGCGTCTCGATGAAGTCGCTCAGTTCAGAGAGGAAAAGCAGCGGGTTGCGCTTGTTCTCCTCGCCCCAACAAGTGTCCTTGCCCGTGTGGCAAACGGATCCCTCTGGCAGAGCTTTCACGAGAAGAGAATCCTGATCACAGTCAACCTTTATATCCACAACGTTGAGGAAGTTACCGCTCGTCTCGCCCTTTGTCCACAGTGTCTTTCTCGTGCGGCTCCAGAATGTCACTCTCTTTGTCTCCAAGGTTTTCTGGTATGCCTCCTCGTTCATGTAGCCCAGCATCAGCACCCTTAGCGTATTTGCGTCCTGCACTATTGCAGGCACCAGCCCGCCGCCTTTTTGGAAATCTATGCTCATAGTCTCACTTCGTTCGATATTCACACAATTCTTTATTTGTCCCTATCTCCCCGCCCCTCCCCAGGGAGGGGAGCTTCACTTACGTTCATAGTCTCACGTTTATGTTTTCTCTTCTCAGATATTTCTTTAGTTCGGGTATGCTTATCTCCCCGAAGTGGAACACGCTCGCCGCCAGCGCAGCGTCAGCTTTCCCTTTGGAGAAAGCGTCTCTGAAGTGTTCCTTGCGGCCAGCTCCGCCTGAGGCTATGACGGGAATGCCTACAGTCTCAGAAAGCTCTCTGAGTGCCTCGCAAGCGAAGCCCTCCTTCACCCCGTCGTGGTTCATTGAGGTGAAAAGAATCTCGCCTGCTCCACGGTTCTCAGCCTCCTTTGCCCACTCCAATAGCTTGCGGTCCACTGGCACTCGTCCCCCGTTGATGAAGCATCTCCACTCACCGTCCTGCTCCTGCCTTGCGTCTATCGCCACCACGCACACCTGCGAGCCGAAATGCAGAGCTATCTCGTCTACCAGCCCAGGTCTGCGCAATGCCGCACTGTTCACGCTCACCTTGTCCGCCCCTGCCGACAGCAATCTTTCCACGTCCGCCAACTCATTCACTCCACCTCCCACGGTGAAGGGAATGTTCACAGCCTCAGCCACACGCCGGACTACCGAGGTGAAAGTCTTCCTTCCCTCGTGGCTTGCCGTTATGTCAAGGAACACCAGCTCGTCCGCCCCCTCTTCGCTGTATCGTCTGCCCAGCTCAACGGGGTCGCCCGCGCTGCGCAGATCCACGAAGCAAGTGCCTTTCACCGTCTCGCCGCTGCGCACGTCGAGGCAGGGTATTATCCTTTTAGCCAGCATCTTTCCTTCAATTCTTCTTTCGTTATGAAGCCGCCCAGCAGGGCTTTTCCCACCACAACTTGAGGCACACCCGCCTTCTCCAGCTCCTCTATGTCGCCCACATTTCTCACACCTCCGCTTGCTATCAGTCGGCATTCAGGGTGTGCTCTCATCACCCGAGCGTAAAGCTCCGTCGCAGGTCCCCGCATAGTTCCGTCGCGGCTTATATCGGTGCAAAGCACGTTCCTTGTTCCCGCTTTCAGGAAAGTGGCGAGGAAGTCGTCCAGCTCTGTCTGACTGTCCTCCGTCCAACCGTTTATGCTCACCTTTCCGTCCCTGACATCTGCGCCTAAAATCAGCCTCTCAGCGCCGAAAGTATGCAGCCAATTGAGGTAGAGATCGGGTTGCGTCACCGCTATGCTGCCCACCGTCGCCATCTGCGCCCCAGCGTCGAACACTTGGCGCAGGTCGTCGTCTGTCTTCACCCCGCCGCCAAAGTCGATTTGGAGAGCCGTCCGGCGGCTTATCTCCCGCAGCGTGGCGATGTTCACCACGTGGTGGCTCTTCGCTCCGTCAAGGTCAACTATGTGCAATCTCTTGAAGCCTTCCCGCTCAAACTCCGCGGCCAGCTCCACGGGGTCGCCGTACACTTGCTTTGTGTCGTAGTTGCCCTGCGTCAGCCTCACGCATTTCCCCTCAATAATGTCTATGGCGGGTATCAGGTCGATCATGCGATGCTCAGGAAGTTTTTCAGTATCTTTTCTCCCACGCCCCCGCTCTTTTCGGGGTGGAACTGCGTGGCGTGGAAGTTGTCTCTCCGCAGAGCCGCGCTGAAGGGCTGCACATAATCCGTCGTGGCAGTCGTCCACTGGCACAGAGGCACGTAGTAGCTGTGCACAAAGTACACGAACTCTCCCTCCGCCTCTCTGAGGATGGGATCTTGGCAACCGCTAATCTCGTTCCACCCCATGTGTGGCACTTTCTGCTCGTGCCGCTGTGGCTGAAGCCTAAGCACGGGGGCATCGAATACTCCAAGGCAGTCGGTGTCGCCCTCTTCCGAGTGCTTGCAAAGCAGCTGCTGCCCGATGCATATCCCCAACACAGGCTGCTTGAGAGAGAGAATCATCGCGTCCAGCCCCCGTTCTCTTAGGTAAGCCATCACATTTGCCGCTTCCCCTTGCCCCGGGAACAGCACCTTGTCAGCTCTTGTCAGCTCAGCCGGGTCGTCTGTCAACAGTGGTTCCACTCCCAGTCTTTGCAGTGCGCAAATCACCGAGAATATGTTTCCGGCGTTATATTTTACTATGGCTACGCTCATTTTAGGCTTATTGCCTCGTCCGCCTTCTCCCAGTCGGTGTCGAGGCTGAAGGGGGTAATGCTGTCGGGTGCGTCCATAAAGGAGTTGACAGTCTCAGTGTCCGTGTCGTTGAACAGCGGATGCTCGGCGCTCGCTTGCCAGTACTTCTTCATCACCTCTTTCTGCTTTCCCGCCCCGCTGTTCTGTGTCTTCACGATTTCCGACAGGTAGCTCGTCACGAAGTGGTTCATACTGTAAGCCTGTTGGTTCAGGAAATCGGCTCCCACCTGCCCGCCGTTTCTCTTAATGGCGGTGGTGCAGAGGTACTGCATCGCCGTGAACTTGAACTGGGCTATGCTAAGCATCAGGGGGTCGGCTTGCGGGTCGTCGATGATGTTCTTGGCGGAGTTCACCACTTGGTAGAATATTTCCTGAGCCTTTGCCGCAGGGCTTAGGCTGATGCACGCTAAGAACAGTAGGATTTTCAAGTGTCTCATATTGTTGTTTTCTTGTTCAGGTTATCTTTCGTTTATGCTACATTTCTATGCGGAGACAGGGATGTAAATAGAGACCTCGTGCAAGCGATAGAAATCGACCGCGCATTCTTTTTCAAAAAGTCGCACCGACTTTTTCAAAAAGTCGCGCCGACTTTTCTCGAAAACCGCGCCGACTTTTTCTCCCGACCGCGCAGCCTTTTTCTCCCGCTCATAGTCGGCTCCCTTCATTCTATCCTTGCCACTAACGTTCATCCTCCGTATTATGCCTGCCTCTTCAGCCGCAGGTGGTGGTCGATGCAGGGCGGCAGCTCCTCCTCGTAGTGCGTCACCATCACGAGAGTCTTGTTGCGCCTCTTGCAGAACGTCTCTATTATCTCCTTCACACGTCGGCGGTTCGGGTTGTCGAGCCCGTGCAGAGGCTCGTCGAGGATAAGCAGTTCGGGGTCTTTCACGAAAGCTCTTGCTAGCAAGCACAAGCGCTGCTCTCCGCTCGACAGTTGCAGGAACGTGCGCCCCGCTAAGCTGCCCACTCCGAAAACCTCCAGCCACAGTCGGCATATCTCCCGCTGCTCTGGCTTTGGGCGACAGTAAAGCCCCACCGAGTCGTTCAGCCCGCTCGCCACGATGTCTATGGCGGGTATGTCGCGGAGGTAAGCGCGGTGCATCTCAGGGCTCACGTAGCCTATGTGCCGCTTTATCTCCCAGATGCTCTCACCGCTTCCCCGCTTATGCCCGAACAGGCGTATATCGCAGGCGTAAGCTTGCGGGTTGTCGGCGCACACAAGACTGAGCAGTGTGCTCTTGCCTGCTCCGTTCTCGCCCGTCAGCGCCCAGCGCTCGCCCTCGTTCACTGTCCAGTATAAATCCTTCAGGATTGTGCGGCTTCCATAGCTTATAGTAACCTTGTTGAAGCGCAATATCTCGCCGCCCTTTTGCGGATAGAAAGGCATTGAGGCGATGTCTTTCTCGGGAAGCTCCTCTATCCACTTGCGCCACTCCTCGGGCAGAGCCTGTGCAGTCAATGCCTTCGGCTTGTAGTCTTCTCGCCTCACCTTGGGCAACAGTCGCAAGTCTTCTACGGGCAGGACGTGGGTGACGAAGGGAGGTATGTCGTCCTCTCTCGACACTACAAGCACCACCAGCAAGCCCGTCTCCCTGACAAGTGTCTCGAGCAGTTCTGCCAGCTGAAGGCGAGTGCCTGCGTCGAGCCCGATAAAAGGGTTATCCATTATCAGCACCCTTGGTGCGCCAAGCAGAGCCTTCGTCAGCTGGAACTTGCGAAGCTCGCCGCTTGAGAGCGTGATGATGTATTTGTCGAGCAGGGTTTCAAGGTGGAACATACGGTAGAGTTTTTCCCTCAGCTCATCGTTAGCCCCCGGCAGCAGTCGGTAAGCCTGCTCCAGCAGCTCGCCCGCCGTTGGTGTCTTCTCGTCTATGTCGTGGTGGTTCCAGCGCAGTTGATGGTAGTAAGTCCCGTCGCTCTCGCCGTAACTGTCACGGAAGGATATGTATTTCAGGTTGTCGCTCGCCAGTGGCGAAGCGTCTTCCCCGAAGTCGTAATGCACCTCGTTAAGGAGCAACGGGAAGCGGCTTGTTATTATGTCCACCAGTCTCGACTTCCCCGCCGCGTTGCCTCCCACGATGGCTATCTGCTCCCCCTCGCTTATGGTCAACGAGACGGGTTCTGCCATCCGCCTGTCGGGGTGGCGTGTCACGCCTTTCTCTATCCTTATTATATCACGCATCCTAAGCTCCTCCTCGCACCACCTTCGGGTTGCGCTGTGCGAAGTCCTTCCACGAGCGGTAGCCTGCGCCCTCCGTCTGTGGGGCTTTCATTTGCAAGTAATGGCAGTAAGCCACCGCCAAGGCGTCTGTAGCGTCGAGGGTCTTAGCCATCTGCGAGGGGGCGATGTGCAGGATGCGTTGCAGCATACCCGCCACTTGCTCCTTGCTCGCCGAGCCGTTGCCCGTTATCGCCATCTTAATCTTCGTGGGGGCGTACTCAGCTATCGGTACGTCCCTCTCTATAGCGGCAGCTATCGCCACGCCTTGCGCCCGCCCCAGCTTCAGCATGCTCTGCACGTTCACCCCGCAGTACTGCGCCTCTATCGCCATCTCGTCGGGCAGGTACTCGGCTATTATGCCCGTCACACGGGCGAAGATATGCCCAAGCTTAAGGTATCTGTCCTCCGCCCGCCTAAGGTCAACCACTCCCAGCGCCAGCGCCTCCGCCTTGTTGCCCTCAATGCGCAGCACGCCGTAGCCCATAAGGTTAGTGCCAGGGTCTATGCCTAAGATTATCTTCTCTGCCTTAGAAGCCTTTGCCATACTCTTACACTGCGGCGCGAAGTTAAGGAATTATCGCCATAACGCCAGCCCTTGCTCTTGCTTATTTAATACGCTTACGCTAACTTTGTCCCGCCATTAACACTTAAGATATGATACGCACATTCCTACTCTCGGCTCTTGCCTGCCTCTTCGCCTGCGTGGCTTTCGCCCAAGACGAGGAGCCGCAAGCCGACATCCAGTTCGACAAGCTCTCGCACGACTTCGGCACGTTCAGCGAGAAGGACGGCAGCCAGAGCTGCACCTTCACCTTCACCAACACGGGCAACGCTCCCCTCGTCATCAACCAGGCTTATGCCTCCTGCGGCTGCACCGTAGCCACTTACACCAAAGACCCCGTGCAGCCGGGCGAGAGCGGCACCGTTGAGGTGACGTACAACGGCAAGGGCAAGACGGCGGGGCACTTCAAGAAGACCATCAGCGTCCGCTCCAACGCCAAGCGGGAGGTGGTGCGCCTCTCCATTGAGGGCACGATGACCACCGACAAGAAGTAAACCTTATATCCTATGAAGAAGTTAATCCTCTTGGCAGCCGTCCTTGTGCTGCCCTTCGCAGCTTTCTCTACAACCCCAACGGGGTTGAACATGGGTAGCCGGGGGTCGAGCGAAGCGACACCCTCGGAGCGATCCAAGACGGACGCACGCAACCCCTTGGGCGACGGTGCCTCCGACCGTGCCTACTGGGTGCAGCTCGCCTACCAGATGGCCGCCCCCGTGCTTGAGAACATGGCTAACGGCACCCTGCAGAAGAACATGAAGGTGGAGTTCTCCCCCGAGTGGGACAACCGAGACCCCAAGGTGCTCTATATGGAGTGCTTCGGCAGGCTTATGGCTGGCATTGCCCCGTGGCTCGCCCTTCCCGACGACGACACGCCCGAGGGGGCGCAGCGCAAGCAGCTCCGCGAGTGGGCATTGAAGGCTTACGCCAATGCCGTTGACCCCGACAGCCCCGACTATCTCGGCTGGACAAGCGGAGGGCAGACGCTCGTGGACGCTGCCTACCTCGTGGAGTCGTTCCACCGTGCCTTCGATGCCCTTTGGATGCCTCTCGACAGCCTCACCAAGCAGCGCTACGTGAAGGAGCTGCAAGGCTTGCGCCGCTACGACCCCTGCTACACCAACTGGCTTCTGTTCACCGCAATGGAGGAGTGCTTCCTGCTTAAGGTGGACGGCGGCTGGGATCAGTACCGCGTCCACACTGCCCTGAGCAAGGTGGAGGAGTGGTACGTGGGCGACGGATGGTACAGCGACGGGCCGGGCTTCGCCTTCAACTACTACAACTCGTACGTCATACAGCCCATGTACCTCGAGTGCCTCGAGATGGTCAAGGAGAAGAAGGGGGACGACAACTGGACGGTGCGCACCTACCGCCAGGAGGTGGGCAAGTACTACGGGGCGAACTACCGCTACGACCGCGCACTGGAGCGTATGCAGAAGTACAGCGTCATCCTCGAGCGCTTCATCTCCCCCGAGGGCACTTACCCCATCTTCGGCAGGAGCATACCCTACCGCCTCGCAGTCTTCCAGCCCCTCGCCATGCTTGCCTGGCAGAAGAAGCTGCCCAAGGAACTGCACAACGGGCAGGTGAGGGCTGCCCTTACCGCCGTTATGCACCGTATGTACGACCAGCCGGGCAAGAGCAACTTCAACGAGGACGGCTACCTCACCATCGGTGTGGTCGGCTCGCAGCCCAACTCGGCCAACTCATACACCAACAACGGCAGCCTCTATATGTCGACGCTCGCCTTCATGCCCCTTGGCTTGCCTGCCGACGACCCCTTCTGGACGGACGCACCCGAGAAGTGGACGAGCAAGAAGGCTTGGGACGGGGACGACTTCCCCCAAGACCACGTCTGGAAGATCAACCGTGAGATACTTTACTGGGAATAAGCGGTAGGCGGCCGCCCAAGGCTGCATTACTCTGGCGAAAGGGAGGACGTACTGAGCGCCCTCCCTTTTTCGTGCTTGTCGCCGCAGAGAGTCCGTCGGACCGTTTGTCATCGCTCCGTCGGACCGTTTGTCATCGCTCCGTCGGACCGTTTGTCGTCGCTCCGTCGGACCGTTTGTCGTCGCTCCGTCGGACCGATTGCGCAGTCTCTTAGCTGGGTCCTGCGAAAGGTCATATAGGAAAGGTGCGCCGCCCATTAGCTGAGCGGCGCACCCCCTGTGCCTATGGTTTGTCAGGCGGCTCTTACACGAGCCCCTGAGCCATCATCGCCTTGGCAACCTTCATGAAGCCTGCCACGTTGGCTCCCTTCACGTAGTTGACGTAGCCGCCAGGCTCTGTGCCGTACTTCACGCAGTTGGCGTGGATGTTCTCCATTATCCAGTGCAGCTTGCCGTCCACCTCCTCGGCGGTCCAGCTCAGGCGCTCGGAGTTCTGCGACATCTCCAGCCCCGACACCGACACGCCGCCTGCGTTCGATGCCTTGCCGGGGGCGTAGAGTATCTTCGCCTCCTGGAACACACGGATTGCGCCGGGCGTGCTTGGCATGTTGGCTCCCTCGCTCACGGCGATGACACCGTTATTGACGAGCGTCCGTGCAGCCTCCTCGCTTATCTCGTTCTGCGTAGCGCTGGGCAGGGCGATGTCCGCCTTCTCAGCCCAAGGCTTTGCTCCCTCCACGTACTTGGCGGTGGGGTACTTGTCCACGTACTCACGGATGCGCCCGCGGAAGACGTTCTTAAGCTCCATAATGTAGTCCAGCTTCTCGCGGTCGATGCCGTCGGGGTCGTAGATGTAGCCGTCGGAGTCGCTCATCGTCATCACCTTGCCTCCCAGCTGAAGGATCTTCTCTGCGGTGTACTGAGCCACGTTGCCCGCGCCCGAGATGAGCACCTTCTTGCCCTTGACGGTCTCGCCCTTGGTCTTCAGCATCTCAACGAGGAAGTAGACGTTGCCGTAGCCCGTAGCCTCGGTGCGTATGAGCGAGCCGCCGAACTCAAGCCCCTTGCCCGTCAGCACCCCGCTGAACTCTCGGGTGAGCTTCTTGTACATCCCGAAGAGGTAGCCTACCTCACGTCCGCCAACGCCGATGTCGCCTGCGGGAACGTCGATGTCAGGACCGATGTGGCGCACCAGCTCAAGCATGAAGGCTTGGCAGAAGCGCATCACCTCTGCGTTCGACTTGCCTCGGGGGCTGAAGTCAGAGCCGCCCTTGCCGCCGCCCATTGGCAGCGTGGTGAGGGAGTTCTTGAAGGTCTGCTCGAAGGCGAGGAACTTAAGGATGGAGAGGTTGACGCTCTTGTGGAACCTCAGTCCGCCCTTGTACGGGCCGATGGCGTTGTTGTGCTGGATGCGGTAGCCCATGTTGGTCTGCACCTGCCCCTTGTCGTCAGTCCAAGTGACACGGAACTGGTAGACCCTGTCGGGGATGCACAGCCTCTCGATGAGGTTGAGGCGGTCGAACTCTGGGTGCTTGTTGTACTCGTCCTCGATGGACATAAGGACTTCTTCCACTGCCTGATGATACTCAGGCTCATTCGGGAACCTTCTCTTGAGGTCCTCTAACACTTTCTTTGCTTCCATATAGATAAGGTTGGTTTAAGAACTGTTGTTCCGACGGGCAAAGTTAATGATTATTGCTTAACGTGCAAGGCTTTGCCCCGCTATTTTCCCCTTGGGGAGCTATACCTTTATTATAAGGGAGGCTAACGCCATGCCGAAGGTGGCGGTGACGGGGCATAGCGAGGCGTTAAGGGGATGCCTCTCAGGGCTGGCTTCCTTGGGCAGCTCAAGGCTGTAGGCGCACTGGAAGGGGGACTGGGGCAGGGTAGCGTTATGGCGGAAGCGCTTGCGCAGGAGGGCTGCCAAGGGGTCGCCTTGCACCTTCCAGAAGTCCGCCACCCTCACTTGCGTAGGGTCTGTGCGCCTGCCCGCCCCCATCGAGCTGACCAAGAGGGGGCTGCCCTTCGAGGCGGTTAGGCTTGTGGCGTGGAGGATGAGGGCTGCCTTGTCCGAGAGCGTGTCGATGGCGTCCACCACGTAGTCGTACGCCTCAAGGCGAAGCTGCGAGGCTGTCTCTGAGGTGTAGCGAAGGGGCAGGGCGAGGACGCTTGCCTCGGGGTTAATGTCGAGCAGACGCTCCCGCATCACCTCCACCTTAAGCCTGCCAAGGGTGGACGAAAGGGCAGGCAGCTGGCGGTTGATGTTGGAGGGAGAGACACGGTCGGGGTCAACGAGGGTGAGGCTTCCCACGCCGCTTCGCACGAGTGCCTCTGCGCACCAAGAGCCTACGCCCCCAACACCGAGGACGATGACCCGCAGCAGCCGCAGCCGCTCCACGCCCTGCTCCCCGAGAAGGGGTCTAATGCGCTGAAGGAAGTCGCCGTCTTGCCTCGTCAAGGTACTCATCGCAGGCAAAGGTAGCCCTCCCCTGAGGATAATCAAAATAAAGGCACGGATATTTTGCGGGGTTAATGTTTAGGTATACCTTTGCGCCAAACTTGAGGTTGAGGAGTTCTGGTATGGACGCAAGAGAATCGCTTAACATCCTGATGGGGTGCTTGGAGGAGACGGGCAAGAGGTTGCCCCGGCAGACGTTGCTCGACTTCGTGGTGGGCAACCTCTCGATGGAGATAGAGAAGGCGAACCTTGGCGGGCACGAGCTGTTCGGCTGCGGTGACAAGCACGACGAGGAACACTACAACGCTGTGCTCGACCAAGCCATAAAGGACAATATAATAAAGCAGACGGGAGAGGAACTGAGGGTGACGCAGAAGGGGCGCAGGAGCTTGAGGAGCGGCACGAAGAAGCCCTACCCAGTCAACGACGACGATGAGCAGAGCGAGCCAGACAAGGCGGCGCTGGACAAGGAGCAGCGGCTGGGTCAGCCTGAGGCAACGGCAGCCACGGAGCAGACAGCGGAGCACATCGGGCACCACACGAAGGTGAAGATACTGCTCATTCAGGCGATGGACAGGAAGCTTTCCCTCGACGACTTCGCCGAGCAGAACAACATAGGCTTCGACGAGGTGCTTGACGAGCTGGAGGAGATGAGGGAGGCAGGCAGGGCGTTCGACGTGGGCTACTTCCTCGACGAGGTGATGGACAAGAGCTCGCAGCAGGAGTTGTTCGACTGCTTCCGTGAGGCGGGGGGAGACCTCGCTAAGGTCATCGAGGATATGGGCGACGTGTACACCGCCGAGGAGATAAGGCTGGCGCACCTCGCTTGGCGTAAGTGAGACAACCTCAGAGCCACCACCCCTGAAGGCAGGCGGCTTATCCCTTTTCCCGCAAGTAATTAGGCAAATAAATAGAAGACCATGAAGAAGACCATTCTACTCACATTCCTCACCCTGCTGCCCCTCGTTGCGGCAGCCGAGAGGGAGACTTACCACATCAACATCAGCAGGAGGCACAGCAACGCCCAGACCACCACGACCGACCTCAACGGGCGTCTGCGCTGGCTGGCGGGGCGTTGGGGCTGCTTCAGCCTGAGCGAGATGACCCTCACCGCCAACGGCACTTACAAGATGGCGGCAGAGGTGTGGGGCACTGACGACGTGTTCACCACGTTCACCTACGGCACGGGGCATTGGTTCACTGCCGACGGCACGCCCACAAGCACCTCGCACGACTCAGACCGCAAGGTGGCGGTTAAGGTGTCGGGCGACCAGTTGTGCGTCACCCATCGCCCCAGCAGCAGCACCACCGACTACACTCAGGTGGGCGACGTGTACCGCTTCGCAGAGCTGTTCATCCACAGCGGGGACACTGTGAGGTACGAGTTCTGCGTCACGCTGGTGGACGACGACACGCCTGAGAGCGTCTCCACCGACCTGCCCGAAGGGGACTACTACCACCGTGAGGACCAGAACGACGGCATAGGGGTGACCGCCCTCATGCAGCGGGGCGACGAGGAGCCGCTCCGGCAGAACTGGCTGCAGGTGAGCGTGGGAGACAAGATAACCCTCGACGCTATGGTCACCGACACAGCCTCTTACGACAGCGTCTACATACGCTGGAACGACCAGAGCGGCACGAAGATACGCGACTACTCGCCCGAGCCTTTCGTCCTCACCGAGAGCGCAACCACCGACCTCTCGGGGCAGTACACGATGCGCTGCCAGCGTTACAAGAAGGACACGGGCAAGACATCGACGACGAGCTACGTGGTGTACATCGACGTGCAGGAGCACCCTGGGGAGGAGCTTAAGTGGGACGGGATGATAACCTCCTTCGGCTACGACTTCCACGACGAGTACGGCGACATCCCTGAGCCAGAGAACATACTGAACGACGTGAGTGGCGTGAAGGGGCGCATGAGCGACGGCTGGTGGACGGTGGCTTGGGGCAAGAACCTGAAGTCTGACGTAGGCGTTGAGGACATGGAGACAGGCGAGGGCAAGCAGAACGCCATGAAGAATATGCTTGCCAAGTACAACGAGGACTTCGCCTTCATCCGCGACGAGATGGGCTGGCCGCCCGACCTCAGGGCAAGGAGCGGCTACAAGAGCACCATCTACGTCTATGGCTCTGGGCTTAGCACCGACAATGCCGACAGCACAGCGACGGGCGGATGGCAGAGTGCGGTCTACTATAACGGTGTCTCTTGGCCTTGCGTCTTGGCGAGCTACTACCCTGTGAGCCGCTTCCGTGACGATGCCGACAAGCTGTGGACTGACGGGGACTACCAGCGGGAGGCGATGATACACGAGGGCATACACGCCATCTTCGCCGACATGGACGGGGTGAAGAACTCGGCGTGGTTCCACGAGGCGGGCAACACGTGGCTGCAGAGCGCAATGGCGGTGCGCAGGACGGGAGACTACGGCACGCCGGGCTACCTTGACGGCTGCCCCTTCCTCGCCCCCTTCATGCCCATCGAGTGCTACTCAGGTTGGCTGCAGGACGGCTCGTTCGGCGGTCCGAGCGCAGAGGGCGTGAACATGTACACCTCCTCGGGGCAGCAGATATGCACGTGGCGCACCTACCTCGGCGGCACGCAGTACGGCAACTCCTTCCCCATCGTCTTGAGCGAGATGTGCGGCGACGCTTCCATCCCCTGGATATGGCGCTACTGCAAGAACCGAGTGCTTGAGGGCATAGGCGACAGCATAGGCGACGAGATGATGCGCAAGCTCATCGTGCAGTACCGAGCAAGGCAAGCCATCTTCGACATCGGGGGCTGGACTACGGGCTACCGACAGGTGACGAGCGACTACTTCGGGCAGCAGTTCGGCCCTGAGTGGGAGCCTTACTACATCGACTGCGGCAAGTGGAAGGCTACGCCCTACCAGCGCCTCAGCGTGAACGACGGCGAGGGCTGGCTCGCCCCCGAGCAAGAGACCACACCCGGCTGGAGCGGGGCTAACATCATCCCCATACACGTGTGCACCGACTCAGCGACCGTGAGGGTGCAGTTCCGCCCTGAGGACACGGAGGAGAGGGCTATACTCTGCTACAAGACCGCCTCGGGCACTGCGCACTACAGTCAGATGGTGCGCTGCGGAGACATGGTGATGGACATAACGGACACGCCAGCCAACGGGGTCATCTTCTGCGTCGTGCTCAATACCGACTACGTCTACACGGGCGAGACGCAGCGGCAGCACCACTGGGACTACCGCATCCGCCTCTCGGACGGCTGCCTGGGCATAGCCGACAAGGACAAGAAGTGGTTCATGAACGAGCAGACCATCACTGACGACAGCTACGACGACCTCTCGGCCGTGGAGGACATCTACGCCGACGAGGAGCAGGCGGAGCAGGCTCGCCTCAAGGACAGCATGAGGCTCGTGACGGGCTTGGTTCAGTCGGGCGGCGAGATACGCGTGGAGGTGGCCGCTGGCGTAGACCCCACCGACGTGCGGGTGCGCATGGCAGGCCTCGAGGGCGTGGTGGTGAGCCAGGGGTGCCTTAGCTCCAACGGCACCTTCGCGCTGCCCGTTGGTCTGCACCACGGCGTGTACGTCATCGGCTTCTCCCTCGGCGGGGAGCAGCTCACTTATAAGGTGATTGTGAAGTAAGCCTACTTGCGGCGCGACTTGCACTTGTGCAGCGAGGAGGCGACCCACAGCGGGCCGCCTCCTCGCCTCTTTGTGACCTTCCGTGGCGACTGTATAGTAGTCGCCAAGTAACCCCTTGCGAGGGGTCCAATTGAACCCCTTGCGAGGGGTTGCCCTGAACCCCTTGCGAGGGGTTGTCTGACGGGTAGCGTATAGGCGCAACTGCGGGTAGCCGCTACCCTCCGCGGCGCATGACGGCTAATCGCGCCACGCGAGCTATGCTGCCTTACAAATAATGTGTACCTTCGCGGCGCAAGGCAACCTTAAGAACGTGAGCAAGATGAAGAGATACGACTATCTGATTGTAGGGGCGGGGCTGACGGGAGCCACATTCGCCTACCGGGCAAGGCAGGCGGGCAGGAGCTGCCTCGTCATAGACCGACGCCGGCACACTGGGGGCAACATACGCTGCGAGGAGGTGCAGGGCATCAACGTGCACCGCTACGGGGCGCACATCTTCCACACCTCAAGCGAGCGGGTATGGCGGTTCGTAAACAGTCTCGTGCCCTTCAACCGCTTCACCAACTCGCCCCTCGCGGTGAGCGGCGGGCGGCTCTACAACCTTCCCTTCAACATGAACACCTTCCACCAGATGTGGGGAGTGACCACGCCCGCCGAGGCTCTCGAGAAGATAAGTGCGCAACGTGCCGCCGCCATCGAGAGGATGAGGCAGGAGGGGGCAACGGAGCCACGCAACCTCGAGGAGCAGGCTCTCTCGCTCGTGGGCGAGGACATATACAAGACGCTGGTGAAGGGCTACACCGAGAAGCAGTGGGGCAGACCCTGCGCAGAGCTCCCCGCCTTCATCATAAAGCGCCTGCCCGTCCGCCTGACCTACGACAACAACTACTTCAACGACCTCTTCCAAGGCATCCCCAAGGGCGGCTACAACCGCCTGACGGACGCTCTGCTCGAGGGCGTTGAGTGCCTGACGGGCGTTGACTACCTGAGCGACCGCTCAGCGTGGCGCAGCCGAGCGGAGAGGGTAGTGTACACGGGGGCTCTCGACGAGTACTTCGGCTACCGCCTCGGCAAGCTGGAGTACCGCAGCCTGAGCTTCGAGCAGGAGATTGTGCAGACGAGCAACTACCAAGGCAACGCCGTGGTCAACTACACCGACCACTCGGAGCCCTTCACAAGGATAATAGAGCACAAGCACTTCGAGATGAGCGCCTCGGAGCTGGAGCAAGTGCCAGTGACGGTGCTTACGAGGGAATACCCCTCAGAATGGGCGGAGGGCAAAGAGCCTTACTACCCGATAAACGACGAGCGTAACAACGCCCTCGCTGCCCAGTACAAGGAGCTTGCGAAGGGGGAAAGCGGGGTGCTCTTCGCAGGCAGGTTGGCGGAGTACCGATACTACGACATGGCTCCCCTCGTGGAGAAGGTGCTCGATATGGAGGTGTAGAAAGAGAAATGCGCTGAAGGGTTGCTTTTCTGAGATAAAAGTAGTATATTTGTACCGTAAAGCTTCAGTGTTAGCTCTGAGGCGGTTCTTCTCAAAAGGCCTTAGGAAAGGGGTGCATGACACCCAGTTAGGAATCGGGCGACACCTAATTAGGTATGTGGCGACACCTAACTACGTGTCGCCCGACTCGCAGCGTTCGTTAGGCTCACACGCAACGTTGTGTCGGGCTGAAGACCTATAGTGTGTAAGCCTTAACACAGCGGTGCGTTTCGCTGCAGCTCGCTGGTCGTCGTCCAAACGCCACCTTAATAAACGCATCACCGCCCCAAGCCACGAGGGCAAGGGGCGGTGAACTCACGCAACACTCTTTGTTACTTTATCTCAACGTCTCTGCCAAGGCTGAGCTGCGGCAGGCGAGGGCTGACGATGGTGACGCAGATGTTGCTATCGTCGCTGAGAGAGCCGAGCGAGCTGATGCGTAGCGTGCCGTCCTTCACGTTGAGGCGCAGGGCAGAGGCATCCTGCTCGTTGGTGGAGCGCACGTTCACCGAATATGTGTCACCCTTGACGAAGCGCACCCGCACCGGGACGTTGACACTCACCTTGTCGAAGGCGTTCACTTTACAATCACTCTTTGCGAATGTGGCAGCGCTCATAACGAGGGCGCAAGCGAGAATAATAATCTTTTTCATCGTTCTATATCTTTAGTTCGCCATCTCAGACGTGTGGAGAGCGAACAGGTTTAAGCCGCAGGCTGCAAGCTTATGATTATTTAACCGCAAGGGCGAGGCGTGTGTAAGATAACGCCCCCGCTAAAAATCTATAGGGCGATGCTTGCGCTGGTTTCCCTATTTTAGTACCTTTGCGCCACTCTTATAATATACAACCCAACGGACAACATGGATAAAAGACGCATAAAGCGGGCTCTCGTTAGCGTGTTCCACAAAGACGGGCTCGACGAGATACTGTGCAAGCTCAACCAGGAGGGCGTTGAGCTGCTCAGCACCGGCGGTACGCAGGCTTTCATAGAGACTTTGGGCATCCCCTGCCGGAAGGTGGAGGACCTTACCTCTTACCCCAGCATCCTCGGCGGCAGGGTGAAGACGCTCCACCCGAAAGTGTTCGGTGGCATCCTCGCGAGGCGCTCCAACGAGGACGACAAGAAGCAGATGAGCCAGTACGAGATACCTGAGATTGACCTCGTGATAGTTGACCTTTACCCCTTCGAGCAGACCGTCAAGAGCGGCGCTTCGGTGGAGGAGACGATAGAGAAGATAGACATCGGCGGCATATCCCTCATAAGGGCGGCGGCGAAGAACTACGAGGACGTGCTGATAGTCTCCTCCCGAGCCGACTACGCCCCGCTGCTCAAGCTCCTCAGCGAGCAAGGAGCGGAGACCACTCTTCAGCAGAGGCGGCAGTTCGCCACGAGGGCGTTCGCCACGTCAAGCTCGTACGACACCGCCATACACGAGTGGTTCGAGAATAACTAAGACATCATAAAAGGCAGAGCTATGGGATGGTTTTCGCTTAACAGAGAGATAGCAATGGACCTTGGCACAGCCAACACTATAATCATCAGCAACGGCAAGATAGTGGTGGACGAGCCGAGCGTGGTCGCCCTCAACCGCAAGACGGAGCAGATGATTGCCGTGGGGGCGAAGGCGAAGGAGATGCACGAGAAGACGAACGACAACATAAAGACCGTGAGGCCTCTGAGGGACGGCGTGATAGCCGACTTCAACGCCTGCGAGAAGATGATACGCGGGCTCATCAAGATGGCGTCGGCGGGTCGCAGCCTCTTCACCCCCTCGCTGAAGATGGTGATAGGCGTGCCGAGCGGAAGCACCGAGGTGGAGCTGAGAGCCGTCCGTGACAGTGCCGAGCAAGCGGGAGCGCGTGAGATATACCTTATATATGAGCCCCTTGCGGCAGCCGTTGGCATAGGGCTTGACGTGCTTGCGCCCGAGGGGAACATGGTCGTCGACATAGGCGGGGGAAGCACCGAGATAGCCGTCATCTCGCTGGGCGGCATAGTGGTGAACAAGAGCCAGCGTGTGGCGGGCGACGAGCTTACCGCCGACATACAGGACCACATGAGCCGTCAGCACAACATGAAGGTGTCGGAGCGTATGGCGGAGCGCATTAAGATAAACGTTGGCTCGGCGCTGACCGACCTCGGGGACGAGGCGCCAGAGGACTACGTCATCAGCGGCCCTAACAAGATAACGGCGCTGCCAATGGAGGTAGCCGTGTGCTACCAAGAGATTGCCCACTGCCTCGAGAAGACCATCAACAAACTGGAGACGGCGGTGTTGCAGGCGCTTGAGGAGACACCGCCCGAGCTGTACGCCGACATCGTGAAGAAGGGCATCTGGCTCTCCGGCGGCGGAGCGCTGCTGCGAGGTCTCGACAAGAGGCTCAGCAACAAGATAAACATCCCCTTCCACGTTGCCGAGGACTCGCTGCACTGCGTGGCCAAAGGCACGGGCATCGCACTGAAGAACATACAGAACTTCTCCTTCCTGATGTAGAACAACGCCCGTGCCAAGTCTGCTGGAATTACTCAAAAGCAAGGCACATTGGGTGGTGTTCGTCCTGCTCGAGGTGGCGAGCCTCACGCTGCTCTTCAAGTATAATCCTTATCAACAAAGCCTTTGGTTCGACCTCTCAACGGAGGTGTCGGGCGTGGTCGACGAGCAAAGGCACCAGATTGACTACTACGCCCAGCTGAGGGAAGAGAACCGGCAGCTGACGCGTGAGAACGTCACCCTTCAGCAAAGCCTTGAGGTGTTGCGTGACGAGGTGCGTGAGCTGCGGCACGAGCCCGACTACACCGAGCGGCAGCTCAGGGAGAAGCTGAAGGGCTTCCCCCTCATCCCTGCCCAAGTGTGCGAGAACAGCGTCAGGCGTGCCGACAACATCCTGCTCATCAACCGTGGGCGAAGCGACGGGGTGAGGCGTGAGCAGGGCGTTGTCTGCGGGACTGGTATAGTGGGCATCGTGGCAGGCGTGAGCGAGCATTACGCCACTGTCATCCCCATCCTCAACTCCAAGTCGAGCATCAGCTGCCGCCTCCGTGGCACGCAGTTCTTCGGCTACCTGCACTGGAGCGGCGGCAACCCCCTTGTGGCGACGCTCGACGACGTGCCTCACCACGCCCCCGTGCGCCTTGGCGACGCAGTGGAGACAAGCGGCTTCAGCAAGATATTCCCCGAGGGCATATTCGTGGGCAAGGTCACGAGGATAAGGGACTCGGCGGACGGGCAGGCTCTGCAGCTCTCCGTGCAGCTTAGCGTGGACCTCTCCAAGCTCAACGAGGTGCTTGTGGTGGTGAACGAGGACGCGGAGGACATCCAAGAGGCTAAGGAGGCGGAGCTATGATGCAGGTCGCGCTCAAGCGTATATGGCAGATAGTGTTGCTTGTGGCTGCCCAGATACTCGTGTGCAACCACTTCCACATCTTCGGCTACGCGACGCCGATGATATACGTCCTCTTCCTCTGCTACATCCCCATCAACGCCAACCGCATCGGCACGCTCTGCTGGGCGTTCGTGCTCGGTCTCTTGGTAGACCTCTTCTCGGGCACGCCGGGGCAGGCAAGCGCCTCGATGACCCTCGCCGCCTTCGCCCAAGCCCCTCTGCTCAAGGCGATGGCGCCGAAGGAGAGACCAGAGGACTTCACCCCCTCCTTCCGCGCGCTGGGCAAGGGCAGCCACACGGTCTTCCTTCTCGTGCTTACCTGCATTCACCACGTCTCGTACATCGCCCTGGAGTACATGAGCTTCTTCAGCCTGCTCGACGCTGCCCTCTCCCTTGCAGGCTCGCTCCTGCTGAGCATGGCGGTGATGCTCACCCTTGAGACCATGCGAGGCAGGAAGAGGCGGCAACAACTCCCCACCGACTGAGTAAGACAGCTGCTACTATGGGGAGGCAAGCCGACATAACCCCTTTCGCAAGAACCCTCTGCACCCTCTTCGCAAAAGGGGTCTACACCCCTTCGGGCAAAGAGGTCTACACCCCTTCGGGCAAGGAGGTCTACACCCCTTTGGGCAAAGAGGTCTACACCCCCCTCACAAGACGATATAGCTGACGGCAATGGAGAATAGGAAAGACTACAGGCTGGAGAAGCGTAAGCTCGTAATCGGCGGCGCAGTTGTGGGTGTCATCCTGATATTCCTCGGCCGCCTCTTCGCCCTCCAGCTCATGAGCGAGGACTACAAGCGCAACGCCGACTCCAACGCCCTGCTCCAGCAGGTACAGTTCCCCGCCCGCGGGGCGATAAGCGACCGAGAGGGCCGTCTGCTCGTCTACAACCAGCCCTCCTACGACATAATGGTGGTGATGAACGAGCAGAAAGGCGTGGACACGCTCGACTTCTGCGAGACGATGGGCATCGACAAGGCACGCTACGAGCAGCGGATGGAGGAGATAAAGGACCGCAGCCGCAACCCGGGCTACAGCAGCTTCACGCAGCAGGTCTTCATGAGCCAGCTCTCCACCGAGGAGTACTCACGCTTCCAGGAGAAGATGTTCCTCTACCCCGGCTTCTACGTGCAGAAGCGCACCATCCGACAGTACGACTGCCACAGCGCCGCCCACATCCTCGGCGACGTGGGGGAGGTCAGCCCCGCCGACCTTGAGGAGGACGACTACTACCGCAGCGGCGACTACATAGGCAAGCTCGGCGTGGAGAAGAGCTACGAGAAAGAGCTGCGGGGAGTGAAGGGCGTGAGGATACTCTTGCGCGACGCTCAGGGCAGGCTCAAGGGGCGGTACATGGACGGTGCCTTCGACCGCCAGCCTGTGCCGGGCAAGAACCTCACCCTCAGCATAGACATCGAGCTGCAAGAGCTCGGGGAGCGGCTGATGAAGGGCAAGCTGGGCAGCATCGTCGCCATAGAGCCCTCCACGGGAGAGATACTCTGCATGGTCTCCAGCCCAAGCTACGACCCTAACCTCCTTGCGGGGCGTGAGCGGGGCAAGAACCACCTCGCCCTCGCCGCCGACCCTATGAAGCCCCTGCTCAACCGTGCCATCATGGGGCAATACCCGCCCGGCTCGACGTTCAAGACAAGCCAAGCTCTCACCTTCCTCGAAGAGGGCATCATCACCCCCTCAACGTCCTTCCCTTGCAGCCACGGCTTCCACTTCCGGGGCCTCACGGTGGGCTGCCACGGGCACGCCTCGCCCCTCGCCCTGCTGCCCGCCATCGGCACCTCGTGCAACGGCTACTTCTGCTGGGGGCTATACTATATGTTCGGCAACCGCAAGAAGTACCCCCGTGTGCAGGACGCTATGACCCGCTGGAAGGACTACATGGTGAGCATGGGCTTCGGCTACAGGCTCGGTGTAGACCTGCCGGGCGAGAAGCGTGGGATGATACCCAACGCCGACTTCTACGACAAGGCTTACCGAGGCAGCTGGAACGGACTGACGGTCATCTCCATTGCCATAGGGCAGGGGGAGGTGAACCTCACGCCCTTGCAGATAGCCAACCTCGGGGCTACCATCGCCAACCGTGGCTACTACATCACGCCGCACGTCGTTAAGGAGGTGCAGGGCGAGCCCCTCGACACCGCCTACACCCGCAGGCATTACACGATGGTCTCGCAGAGGAACTACGAGACGGTGGTGGAGGGGATGCGCCGTGCCGTGACTGGTGGCACGTGCCGTGTGGCTGACAACCCTTGGTACGAGGTGTGCGGCAAGACGGGCACGGCGCAGAACCGAGGGCACGACCACTCCGCCTTCATGGGCTTCGCCCCCAAGGATAACCCGAAGATAGCCGTCGCTGTCTATGTTGAGAACGGTGGCTGGGGTGCTACCTACGGCGTGCCCATCGGGGCGCTTATAATGGAGAAGTACATCAACGGGCGCCTCTCCGAGCAGAGCGAGGAGAAGGCACGCCAGTTCGAGGAGAAGACTATATATTATGGTAGCGGCGAGAGATAGGCACAGGGGCATCGTCGGCTCCATCGACTGGTTCGTGGTGCTGCTTTACCTGCTTCTGCTCGCCGCGGGGTGGGTGAGCGTCTGCGGCGCGAGCTACGACCCTGACCTTGGCTTTAACTTCCTCGACCTCAGCACCCGCAGCGGCATGCAGCTCGTCTGGATAGGCTCGTCCCTCCTCATCGCCTTCGTCATCCTCTGCGTCAACGAGGACCTCTACGACGCCTTCGCCTACATCTTCTACCTCGCCTTTATGCTCCTCTTGCTTGTCACGCCCTTCGTGGCGCACGACATCAAGGGCTCTTACTCGTGGATTAACATAGGGCGCTTCAGCATCCAGCCCGCAGAGTTCGCCAAGTTCCCCACCGCCCTCTGCCTCGCCAAGTACATCAGCCGCTACGACTTCTCCATGCAGCGCTGGCGCGACTTCCTGCTCACCTGCCTCATCATCTTTCTCCCCATTGGGCTCATCCTCTTGCAGAAGGAGACGGGCTGCGCCCTCGTCTACCTCGCCTTCTTCATTGTGCTTTACCGAGAGGGGCTGCCGGGCAGCATCCTCTTGGCGGGCATCTGCGCCATTGTCTACTTCGTCGTGGGCATTCGTTACGGCGACGTTCCCTTGCTCGGCTTGCAGCAGTGTTCCTCGGGCAGGTTCGCCGTCCTGCTCCTCGTCCTGCTCGTCACGCTCTTTATGATAAAGGTATACGCCCGCCGCCACGCCTTCCCCCTTTGGCGGGTGCTCGGGGGAGGACTGCTCGTGGTGGCTGCGGCATTGGCGGTGTCGCTTTGGGTAGTTGAGTACGACGTTAACCTCCTTCTGCTCGCCCTCTGCGCCCTCCTCGTGCTCTACCTCCTCGTCCGTGCCATAGGCGAGCGTTCGATGCGCTACCTCTACATCGCCCTCTTCACCCTCGCCTCCGTAGGCTTCCACCTGAGCTGCGACAAGGTGATGGACTCAATGCTCGAGCAGCACCAGCGCACACGCATCTACGTCCTCCTCGGCATGGAGGACGACCCCCGCGGCGTGGGCTACAACGTCATACAGGCCAAGATAGCCATCGGCAGCGGCGGCCTTAGGGGCAAGGGCTTCCTCAACGGCACGCAGACCAAGCTCAAGTACGTGCCCGAGCAGGACACCGACTTCATCTTCTGCACCGTGGGCGAGGAGGAGGGCTTCACGGGCTGCGCCATCGTCCTCGCCGCATTCCTTATGCTCATACTGCGCCTCATAGTGCTTGCCGAGCGCCAGCCCGACACCATGGGCAGGGCGTACGGCTACTCCGTGGCAAGCGTCATCTTCATCCACCTGCTCATTAACGTCGGCATGGTGCTCGGCCTCGCCCCCGTCATTGGCATACCGCTCCCCTTCTTCAGCTACGGCGGCTCCTCCCTCTGGGGCTTCACCATCCTCCTCTTCATATTCTTAAGGATGGACGCCGCCCACAAGCGCCTCCGCCAGTAGCGTAGGTCGAGCGAAGCCTTAGCCCCGAAGGGGCTGCATATGGTAGCCGGGGGTCGAGCGAAGCGACACCCCCGGTAGGGTGCGCAACCAATTAGAACCCCCAGCGGGGGTTGCCTATGGCGAGGCTCGGCTGCGTTCGGAAGAGTCA
>JAJPYQ010000003.1 GCA_021204865.1 Prevotellaceae bacterium
CTCTCTTGGGCTCGGAAGAGTCAGCAAGCTGCTCTTCTCTCACTTGCACGAGCGTTCAATACGAGTAGCCGTGGGGTGAGGGAGAACCCCCAAAGGGGGTTCAATACGAGTAGCCGTGGGTTGAACAACCCACGGTATGGTCGGAACGACCAAATTGAGTGCCGGAGGTACTCAATATGAGCCACAAACGCTGGCAAACGAGTTGAGTACCTCCGGCACTCACCTTAGCTGCGCCTTAAATCCGAGGGTATCGCTACGCTCAACCCCCGGCTACTCTTCTGAAACCCCCGCTGGGGGTTTTACCGGCTTGCACGGGGCGATGGCGCATTAAGCCAAGGAGCTTCGTCCGATTGTCCGCAGCATTCCTCATATTGTCTGCGGCTTTCGCTCCGATTTACCTAAGCTTTTTTCATTTTTCCTTAGGGAAATGAGCAGATTCCCTTAAGCTTTCGCGCCAAAACCACACGTAGACATATAAAAAACCACACGTGGACTTGATGAAAACCACGTGTGGATTTGGCAGCTCCCCTAATCTCTTGCGAAACACGTCCCAAGAAACCATTCGCGAATATAGTGAAAAAATCCCGGTTCTCCAAACCCGCATCACTTCGCCAGGCATAACTCACCAGCCAAGAAGCAAGAAAACCGCCTCAAAATAGCGACTTGCGAGGCGGAGATAACAGAATTTAACCCCGAAATCCACAAAATGCACAAGAAAAAGCAAAAAAAGCCGGAGAAAATTTGTCGGAAAAAAAAAATGGTTAACCTTTGCAGAAACTTGGTGGGGTGTCAGCCCCGCAAGTGATGACAAGAGAAACACTAACTACGTACACCATATTATATATGGGAAAGAACATAAAATTAGGTATTTGCCTGGCAGCGGTTGCACTCTTCTCTGCGGTGACTACGGCTCACGCCCAGAAGTTCGCCCTGAAGACGAACGCTCTCTACTGGGCTACCAGCACCCCGAACCTCGGCGCTGAGATATCGGCTGGCAAGAAGAACTCCGTTCAGGTCTTCTACGGGCTCAACCCGTGGAAGTCAAGCTCCGGTAAGAGCATCCGTCACTGGTCGCTTCAACCTGAGTACCGCCACTGGTTCTGCGGTGCGTACGACGGCTGGTTCATCGGTGTACACGCCATGGGAGGCCAGTTCAATATGGGCAACATTAAGCTTCCCTTCGGCATTCTCAGCACACTCGAGACACATCGCTACGAGGGCTGGTACGTTGGCGGAGGCATATCGGCAGGCTACCAGTGGGCGTTGTCGGTGCATTGGAACATCGAGGCCTCCATAGGCGTGGGCTACGACTACATCAAGTACGACAAGTTCGAGTGCGGGCAGTGCGGCGTGAAGGAGAAGTCGTCTCACACCAACTATGTCGGCCCAACGAAAGCAGCAGTCAATCTCATTTATATATTCTAAGAGGTAAAAGCCACACGGAGCGAAGCGACTGAAGCTCTCTTCCTTGGGGAAGAGCGGGGAGATGGGGGCAGACAACAGAGATTTGTGAATATCGAACGAAGTGAAAATATGAATAAGAACGCAATAAGATACATAGCAGTCATTTCGCTCGCTCTCGTGGGCGTGCTGCCGCTTTCAGCCAAGTCGAAAGCACGCATCAGTGTGCCCGTCGGGGTCACCGTCAGCAACCAGAGCGTGGATCTGCTTGAGCAAACCGTCACGGTGGGCATGGACATCAACCTCGACTCGCTTACGCTCCGCTCTCGCACAAGGATAATACTCACCCCCTCATTGCGTGGCGAAGGCGCTGAGGCAAGGATGCCGCAGGTAGTCATTAACGGGCGGAGGCAGGACATCGAGTACAAGCGCTTCAGCCACAAAGACTTCAACAAAGGCACAACCGTGGTGCGCCGCCACAACAAGCAGGCGCAGAGCCTTCGCTATTCCACTGAGCTGCCCCGTGAGAACTGGATGGCGGACGCGGATCTCGTGCTCGTGGGCGACTTCTGCGGCTGCGGAGACACGCTCGGCAGCTTGGTCATCCCCGTCCGCAGCTTGCGAAACCCCCGCTTGGAGTATGTGAGACCAGAGATACGTCCGAAGACATACGAGCTTACAGGCACGGCGTACATTGACTTTCCCGTCGACCAGATAGAGCTGCATCCCGAATATCGCCAGAACCCTGACGAGCTGATGAAGATAATAAATACCATCAACACCGTCCGCGAAGACAACAACGCCACCATCACGCAGATAGAGATAAAGGGCTGGGCCTCACCTGAATCGCCTTACGAGCATAACGCATACCTTGCGGAGCACCGTGCCGGTACGCTTAAGGACTACGTGCGTTCCCTGCTCAGTCTCGACGACAATATCTTCACCGTCTCCTTCGTGCCAGAGAACTGGGAGGGGTTGCGTGAGTGCGTCGCCCAAAGCGACCGCTTGGCCAACAAGGAGGCTATCCTCGCCCTTATAGACAAGGTGATGGACCCCGACGTTAAGGAGGCGAGGATAAAGAGCCTCTACCCTGCCGACTATGCCTATATGCTTGAGAACTACTATCCGGGGCTTCGTCGCTCGGACTACCGTGTGGCTTACACCATTCGGCCGTTCACTGTCGACGAGGCGCGTGAGCTGCTTAAGACTGACCCCAGCCATCTTTCCATGGAGGAGATGTATCTCGTGGCACAAGAGCTGACGCCCGGCACAGACGAGTTCAACGATGTCTTTGCCACCGCAGTCCGTCTCTTCCCCGACGACCCCGTGGCCTGCCTCAACGCTGCCTGTGCTGAGATGGAGCGTGGAGACCTCGAGATGGCGGAGCGGCACTTGCAGAAGGCGGGAGACAGTGCGCAGGCTCTTAACGCGCGTGGTGTGATGGCTTACCGCCATGGCGATGCGGAGGCGGCTGCCGCTTTGTTCAGAGAGGCGGCAGAGGCTGGTTCGCAGGTGGCAGCCGACAATCTGGAGAATTTGGAGAGACACTATTAACCAGTATAAGAATTACGCAGGAGTTAAGAAAACGATTATAAACACTAAACAAATAAGTAACGATGAAATCTAAATTTTTCCTTGCAGCCCTTGCAGCCCTCGCTCTTGGAGCTTGCACTGACAACAACCTTGTGGATGAGCCAGCGGGGTCTGTGTTTGCTGGAGATAAGGGTTATGTAAGCCTCTCGGTTAATATGCCCGTACAGCCCTCCACGAAGTCGGCTAACGACAATTTCGCTGACGGCACAGCGGAAGAATATGCCGTGAAGAACGCCACGCTGCTACTCTTCGCCGGTGCTTCAGAGGCTACGGCAACGTATTACGCAAAGTATGATTTAGATGGGGATGATGAGGGTTCGATCTTTAACCCTGCTGACGACCAGATCACCGCACGGAAGGCTTACACTCAGGAGATTGACGTGCCTGAGACAAACACGGACAATATCTACGCCCTCGTGCTGCTTAACTCCAAGAGCATACTTGACAATCTGACACTCACCAAAGGCACTACCACCCTCAGCGACCTTACCTCAACAGCTGTGGCGGTAAGCGCAAGCGACATAGCAAGCTCTACGGACGGCTTCTTTATGAGCAACTCTCCGCTCTTCAACAAGAAGGGAGGAACGTCTGACCCAACGGGCGGGGAAGTCTCCACTCTTGTGCTGATAGACGTAAGCAATATTTACGGCTCCGCAGCTGAGGCAGCCGAGAATCCCGCCGCTGACATCTACGTGGAGCATGCTGTGGCCAAGGTGACAGTGGTGGATGAAACCACTGACGGCAGCACCTCGCTGGAAACGAACAACAGCACCGTGGCAAGCGTCTCGATATTGGGCTATACGCTTGACCTCACCAACAACTCTATGTATCCAGTGCGAAACACAAGCTTTGGTCAAGACGAGACACAATGGTGGGGCTATTATAACAGCTCCTCGGAAACATCGGCTTCCGACAAGTATCGCTTCGTGGGCGGCTTGGAGGTAGGCGCAGGGCTGTGGCGCACTTATTGGGGCAAAGACCCGAACTACGACTCGGCTCCCTATTATACTGATGAGACAACAGGCGAGCGTGTTTACAAGACTTCAGCAGATGATGAGAACTATACAATGAGCAGTAAGTATGGCGAGACCCCGACAACTGACGACGGTCTTACTGCCTTGAAGGACGATGACGGGAACGAGAACCCCACCTATTGCCTTGAGAACACATTCAACGTGGCACACATGAACAAGGCGGAGACAACACGGGCCATCATAGCTGTTCAGATTACGCTTAATAACGAGGGCGAAGAGAATGCATCAAACGATTTCTATATCATCAATGACCACAAGAGTAAAGTAATGACGGAGGACGACGTGAAAGACTACATTCTGGAGGTGTTCGAGTCGTACGGTGCAGTGGAGCAGGCGCAGAGTCTGTGGAGCCCGACAGGCGAAGATGAGGGTAAAGACCTGATCGACTGCGTGAATGTGTCTGTTACCCCAAGCGAGACATCAGCCAATGCCACCATCGAGATAACATTCGGTGATGCCATCAAAGCTGATAACTTCTCAGATAGTAAGCTGCCTGACGTGTTCGACACCACCTCTACAACTGAAAATGATTATACGGCAGCTATGGAATACGTAAACTCCGAGGTAGCGGTGGCTTACTATAAGGATGGCATCTCCTACTATCCCGTTATGATTGAGCATTTCGGTGATGAGTCGACACCTTGGAGCACCTCGATGGTGGCTTACGACGAGAATAACACTGACTATGACGCTAACATCAGCACCTCCTATCCCGAGGGCGTCAATAGCGGAACAGCCGAGAACAACTGGCTTGGTCGCTGGGGCGTGCTTCGCAACAACTGGTACGAGATAGACGTGACGGACGTGGTGGAGATAGGCTCGCCAACCGTTCCCGAGGCTCAGGAAGAGCCTGACGACCCGACAGAGTCGTGGATAAACGTGGAGATAAACATTCTCTCTTGGGTAAAGCGCCAGCAAAGTGTGGGGCTTTAGCGGCAAAGGCACACAGAGACTGGCAGTAAACATTTGGACGGGCGATGGAGAAGCATAGCAGTATGAGACACTTACGAGGGAGATGGCGCGCGCTCTTGGCACTCACGCTCGCGGTGGGGCTGACGGCTTCCTGCGACATGATGACAGAGGACCTGAGCGACTGCCCCACGGGATTGTACATGACTTTCCGCTACGACTACAATCTTGACCATGCGGATATCTTCTCCGCGCAGGCGGGCTCGGTGACGCTTCTCGTATATGACACGGACGACCGTCTCGTGGCCACTTACGAGGAGAGCAACACCGACTACGCCAAGCCCCTCGCAAGCGACACATACACTATGCACATCACCGACCTGCCCCAAGGTAAGTACCGCTTCATCGCCCTCGCCCAACAGGACGAATATAAGGGAACACGCTCCGCAGGTCGTGCGCTTTTCAACAGAGAAGGCACTACCGTAGGCAGCAAGAGGGAAGACCTCGGCATAACGCTCGAGAGGCAGAAGCTGGCGGAAGGCGAGTATGAGGTGGAGAACAACGGACTGCCCCTCGACACGCTGTGGTATGGGCGCAACCGCACTGTGAGTGAGTGGCTCGAGGACGGTGACGACCCCTTCGTCACAGTGTACACCGACCGCCCCACCTACGACACCATCTATATGATGCGCGACATGAACCAGATAAGCGTGACACTCAGAGAGCTGGACGACCCAACCACGATGGACATCAACGACTACGACCTGTCGATACGTGACCATAACTCCCGGCTGCTTTGGGACAATAGCTTGGACGAGACAGACGCTGTCACCTACACGCCTTACGTAAAGTGGAACGACGACGACTCTGCCGAAGCTACCGACGCTGAGGGCAACCCCCTGCCTGGAACTGGAAAGATAGGACACGCGGACTTTATGGTCTCCCGCCTGATGGCACACGCCTCTGTGTCTGACGACGCGACACTTACTATATCCGACGCGCAGACTGGCAGTACGGTGGCTCTGCTCAACCTGCCCAACCTGCTCAGCCGCACACGAAACTATGAGAGCCTCTACCGATACACCGCACAACAGTTCCTCGACCGCGCCTGCGATTTCAGCCTTTCCCTTTACCTGAAGGGCGGGGAACTATCGTACGTCACCATAACGGTGGGCATATTGTCGTGGGAATACCATGTGCAGACGGAAGACCTTTGACCAATATCTATAAATGTCATCCGCACGACGTATGAGACTGAAGGCACTCGTTTGCGCTGTTCTTCCGCTGGTTGCGCTCACTGGGTGCATTGACAGCCTTATGCACGACGACCTCAGCGACTGCCCTCCCTCGGAGGCGATGCAGGCGTGCTACATACAGCTCAGCGTGCGTATGGCCGAGGAGAGCCAGACCCGAGCGGACGACCCCACAGGCGGCGAGAAGGGCGACGGATATGAGAATGCGCAGGATTATGAGGACGCAGTAAGCTCTGTTGCTGTCTTTCTCTACCAAGGCTACTTGAGCGGCGATAACAGAGACGCAAAAGTGTCCTTTGCCTTGTTCTCTGCCGACGACGAAGAACTTACCTCAGGCACTTCGCCTTCGTCTAATAAATACGGCGCGAGGTACACCAGCATAGTCAAGAAGGTGTGGATATACGAGGGAGGCATGCACCACGTCCTTGTGGCTGCCAATCCCAGCGAAGACCTAATCAGTTGGGCGCAGGGTAAGTTTAACAGCAACACCTTGACACTTGGCGATGTGCTTGACCGTATAGAGACTAAAGCATGGGAGGAAGAAGATGGCAGCTATTCCAGCTTCCTTATGTCCTCGCACGACGATGTTGAGGTGGAGCTTTCGGGAAGATCTGAGGATGACCCCGCGAAGGTGAAGGTTGACGTGCAACGAATGGCTGCCCGTGTGGACTACACTATGGGCGACGCAGCCAGGGGCACCACGTTCACTATCTCTGATGACCAAGACCTTGGCGACCCGAACTATAAAGGCTCTACCGTGGAGATAACGGGTGCGATGCTGGTCAACAACCTAAGCTCTGGCAGCTATCTCTTTAAGAGAGTGTCTGACGGTGTGGGCAGTGACGTGGAATACCTTGGGCTTGAGACGTCTGACGCCAACGACGTTTCCACAAACTATGTGATAGACCCGTGGACGGACAGCAAGGACGGGACGGATGTCGCCAGTATCTCTGGA
Source organism: Prevotellaceae bacterium (assembly GCA_021204865.1). Classification (GTDB taxonomy): domain Bacteria; phylum Bacteroidota; class Bacteroidia; order Bacteroidales; family Bacteroidaceae; genus Physcousia. The sequence continues at coordinate 7,146 of JAJPYQ010000003.1, forward strand.
CTTGGCTACGGTGTCTACTACCCTGGCTATGCGCAGAACCCTGACCCGAACGGAGATAACCAGCAGAACCCTTCCTATTGGAGCGACCTCATAACGCCTTGGGGTGACGCCACGTCCATGGGAGATGACTGGAAGCGGATGGGCTACACGATGGAGAACACCACGTATAGTCAGTACACAAGCAAGAAGTATTGCACGGGCGCGGTGTTCGAGGCGACGTTCACGCCTGCCGACGATCTTGTTATCTCCGAATTCTACGATGACTACGATTACAAAACAGATGGCGGCGGCACGTTCTTCCGTTGGAACGACAAGCTTTACGCCACCGTGGAGGACGTGATGATGGCGGCTTATCCTGAGGGTAGTATTGAGCTGTATGGTGATAATATAACTGGCTTTGAACCAGAGGAAAGTAAATACTATAGCAACAGCTTTGATCATCATATAGTAAGCTCTTGTTCTAGATGGGGAGCTATTAGGCAGTTCGCCGAAAGCTTGCGTGATGATGACCCCACAGGCTACAAGCATTTCCTGTTGGCTGAGTACGTGAACGGCAATCATACTGATGATCAATATGTCAATGCGAGGACTGGTCCTACCCAGGACAAGCTTTACTGGTCGTACTATATGAAGACAGTCTGCGGCTATACGCTTAGCTGCGACGACGAAGGCAACTATACGATGACGCTCGATCAAAGCTTTGTCGACCCAAACTACACCACAACCCGCGCGGCTCTTTATGCAGAGTCTAACGGTGCCACACGCACGTACGAGGACGGAAAGTGCTTCTACTCGTGGTGGATAAGGCACAGCAACGACGAGAACGACGAGACGAACGGCACGATGGAGTTCTCCATAGTGAGGAACAACGCGTACAAGCTCACGCTTGATTCCGTCTACAGCCTTGGCGGCGACGTGCCGGAGGAGGGCATCGTGATACACGCCGGCGTCAACGACTGGGGCATCCTCGACGAGGAAGACGTGGAATTAGTAAAGCAGCCTTCATGGCAATGACCACATACAAGAGCACGGTACGGCAGGGCGCCCTCAGCACGTTGCCGATTAGAATCCCTTCGGGGCTTATTCGTGACGACCGCACGAGACGAATAAATCAACCGCGCCGACTTTTTCTCGCAGTCGCACGAGATGAATCGATCAACCGCACGAGGCGATTGCAAAGATGTCCCGACGAATCATCGTTCAAAACCCAATGTTTGCTATGAAAACCACTAAGGGGCTTGCTGACACCCGAATATCCTGCCACAAGCATACGCTTTGTCTCCGCTCGTGGCTCTTGCTTCTGCCGCTCCTCTCCGCGGCGGCACTGCTGCTGACGGGGTGTAGCGACAACGACGATGTGGCTACGACGAGCCTCCCGCACGCCGTAGCTGACGGAGAGACGGGCGTGCGCATCAAGGTGACGGTGGCTGGGACGGGAGACCTTAACAGCACGCGTGCCATCAATCTCACCGACGCAGAAGTGAGGGAAGACTACGAGTTCATGAACACGCTCTGCATCTTCGTGGTGAACACCGAGGGGGAGATAGAGCTGAAGCTTCAGCCTACACTGCAAACCTCCGAAGGCGGCTCTGCGGAAGGCACGGTGGAGGAATACACCTCCGGCGAAGTGGATGTGCCCGTAGGCGTGAAGACTATCTACGCCTTCGCCAACTGGCAAGGGATGGAGAGCGACGAGTGGGAGGCTCTCATCGCGAAGGCGGTGGGCGACGTGATAAGTGAGGAAGACCTTCGGTTCGCCATAGACGACCCCGCCTCCAAGGTCAACCCCACCGACGAGGAAGACCCTGTGTACATACCTATGAGCGGAAGTGCCACCGTGAACCTCGACGTTGCCGACCTTAACTATACGCAGACCCTCGACGTGACGCTTGACCGACTGGTGGACAAGGTGGCTGTCTATGTGCAGGGCAGCAACGACTTGCCCGAGGACGGCGTTGGGCTCAGTTCGCTTACGTTCTCGGGCTATGCTGACAAGGTCGCCCTGTTCTCCGGCTATACTCCCGATGGCATCAGTTACGACACTGAGAAGACAATAGATGTGTCGTCAGTGACCATCTATAAGACCACAGAGGACGAAGCGCTTCCTATGTTCTACGTCAACGAGACGGACCGCTCGGAGGAAGACAATGGCTTTTCCATATCTCTGCAAACCGCCACGGACGGCACGTACGGGAAGTACGACGGCGTGACCTACACCAGCACCACCGCAAGGCAGGACTTGCCGCGGGACAAAGTCTACCCCATCAGCCTCTCGCTCACCAGCTACGACTTGGGGATAGAAGAGGTGAACGCCTGGCTCGCTGGCACAGGCACACCGGAGATGGAATACGAGAACGACACTTCCAACCCCAGGACCACCGAAGGCTCCAATCTGATCACCCTGAGCGAGAAGACTACCAAGTTCACGCTTAAGCTTAAGCTCGTGGACACGGACGGCAGTGAGGTTGACGGCGTGTCGTGGGACTGGGACTATTCGGTAGGAGACTGGCTAACAATCTCCAAGGCGGACGACGGCACACTCACCGCCTCCTGCACCACCGCCTCGGCAGGCTACACGTACCCCTTCAAGGTGGTAGCCTCGTGGGAGGAGACCGCGGAGGGAGGCGTGACGGTCAAACACAGCCGAACGTATAACATCGTAGTTAAGTTCGATGACATAAGCTACACACTATCAGAATGATGAAGCCACAATATATCTCATATAGCAACCGAGGCGCAAGCAAAGTGACGCCCCCAGATCAAGGCGCGCTACCACAAATAACCCCGAAGGGGTATATGCGTAGCCGGGGGTTGAGGGAGAACCCCCAGCGGGGGTTGCCTGCGGCGAGGCTCGGCTGCGCTCGGAAGAGCCAGCAAGCTGCTCTTCTCTCACTTGCACGAGCGTTCAATACGAGTAGCCGTGGGGTGAGGGAGAACCCCCAAAGGGGGTTCAATACGAGTAGCCGTGGGTTGAACAACCCACGGTATGGGGCATTGCCCCAATTGAGTGCCGGAGGTACTCAACCCGTTTGCCAAAGCCTGTGGATGATGTCGAGTGGCTTCGCCACTCTTAAGCGCTTTTTAGGTTGCGGAGCAACCTCCGGCACTCAACCTACGGGCGCATCGCATCCGAGGGTATCGCTACGCTTGCTAACGCAAGCAACCCATACCTATCGGGAAGAACTCCGTTCTTCTGGCCCCGGCTACTCTTCTGAAACGACCAAAAGCGAGACCCAGCAAAACGGAGTTTTGCCAAAATGGACACGAAGTGCTTGCGAAGCAAGCAAGCTTGCTTGCTTTTCCGAGCGCAGGGGAGTTCGCTGCAAGCCAACCCCCGCTGGGGGTTTTGCCTTAGCCGCCCGCAAGCTAACGACCCCTTCGGGGCTTGCCTTAACCGTCTGCAAACAAACTATATATGATGACGATGCGGCATAATATATACGTAATACACAAGTTAGCGATAGTGTCATTCTTCCTGGCGAGCCCTGCCCTCTGCCTCGCCGACGATGACACCTACCCATACGTGGACTTCGTGTTTAACGGCAGCGGCACAAGCGACTACAGCCTCACCTGCAAGGCCACGAAATGCAACATAGACGACAGCGACTGCCGCAACTTCACGCTGGACGGCTGCACAGTGGAATGTGTGACGAGCAACCTGACGATAACGGGCGTGGACGAGAACGGCTTCACCCTGTTCAAGCTCACAGACGGCAGCACGACGGGAACGATAAGCATCTCCGTGACGGACAACGGCGTGTGGGCAGGCTACCATTACACCACCGCCTACCAGATGAACCACAAGCAAGTATCCCTCGAGGCGTGCCTCGTTGACGGGGACGGGGGCTACGTGGACGACGACGAGTGGGTGGACGTGGTTGTGCAAGGGCAGATAGACTGGGAAAACAAAGCCACACGAGGCGACACAGTGGTAAGAGCGCCCAAAGGCAGCTACGAATACACTGTCTATGGCAGCGGCTCCACAACGGAGGAATACGCTGTGACAGACCCCGATAACCAGTACCCCTACTACAAGGCGACATTCACCTCGTCATCTACCGTCAATGACAAAAACTACGGGACGCTGAGCGTAGGCACACCCGACCTCTACACTATCACCATCTCAGGCCTTCAGGAGGGTCAGACCATAGGCTTGCGCGACGTGACGCTGAGGGAGAGACTGACTGTGTTGACACAAGAAGTGCCACGCCTCGACGTCACGCTGAACTATACTGATGCCGCAACACCAGCCATAACGTCAGAGTTTAAAGACACTGGCGACAAGATGCTGGGCTTCAACTTCGACACGACAAGCGACGACAAGAACTGCGTAGTCTCCAGCAGTTTGAGCGGCGGTACAGTCACAGGCGTTGACGAGAAAGGTTTCGTGAAGCTGAATGCGAGCGACGCAGCTAACGACGTGACCCTCACCCTGAAGATGGCAGCTGCGGGAGGCGAGAGCACCGCTTTCAACTGGGCGAAGTTCTTCCAGGTGTTTCACTACGAGGTGTCCTACGATGTCTTCCTGCTCGGCACCGACGGTGAGACGTATCTGCATAGGGAAGACTGGGGAGACGTCGAGGTAGACGGGCAGCTGTCGTGGTGCAACACCTACGATAAAAAAGGAGGCACTGCGAACACAGGCGCGAAGATATCAAGCTCCACCGTAAGCAATATCGTCGGCTCATACAGTGACACCGACTACGACGCGGCCCTCATCATGTCAGAGCATGAGCTTGAGGACGGCACAGTGTACTATTCAGTCTTCTACACTGGAGACCTCACAGACGATTGGCTGGAGATATGGGGCTACGACCAGCTGCCCGTAAAGATCAGCAATCTCGCCGAGGGGCAGACCATCGCGCTGCGTAATGTTACCATAACGTGCCGCCTGACCAACGCCGACGAGTACCTTAACTATATGGATGGCAACCAGGTAAGCAATGCGGACGTGCTGCACAAGAAGGCGAAGTGGTACGAGGTGAGGGAGAGAACATCCTCCACGTTCTCCTACGACGACAATTTCGACGAGGACAACCCCTGGACCACATTGGCGAACGGCACGCAGGTGCAGGCTACGCACGAGATGGTGGACACCATCTATATGCTGAAGGGAACATCGATGACCATCCTCATCCCGCAGAACAATGCCAACGGCTCTTACTCAGTCAACAACTACTTCCGCTGGTACAACTACCTCAACGACAAGAACCTCTACTTGGGAGACGAGAACACAGGCTTGGGCAGCGACAGCGACATTTTCGACCTCGTCACGCCAGGCCCCAGCTACAGCTCCGACATCGACGCCTACCGCTTCAGCAACGGCTACGTGAGCGGTTATCTGAACAGCAGCAGCGGGAGCACCTTAGGGCAAATATCCTTCTACTACCCCACGGACGACGAGTTCAAGTCCATCAGCGGCACCTTAGGGCAGACCGACAACTCGTACTACGTCATAGCTTGCGACCTCTCCATATACAACGACTTCTCCTCCACCGACTCCTACATACCTAACTATAACTCCTCTAAACCTTTCTCAGTGGACAACCTCTACTCGGAGCCCACACTCGCAGGGCGAGACCTCTACTACATCATCGGCATAGACCCCACAAGCGAGAGCAGCACCGCCCCCGAAGCCTTGCCCGAAGAGTTCAAGCATTACTGGCAGCTCTTCGACACGAGCTACCAAGGAGGAGGCAACGAAGGCAAGAACTATCTCGAGGAGCTGGAGATAACCATGCCCAGCCACCGTATATCAACGAACACCAACGAGATGGTGGCATTGACAAAGGACGCACAGTCGTACGCCCTGCCGGGTGAGACATCGCCCGGCGCTCTGACAGTGGCATTCGCCACAGACGACAATGAGAACGAATTTACACTTGTCTCCAGCTCGCTCTCAGGCACCAGCCGCGTCATACAGTTCTACAAAGGTACAAGCAAGGCTGCGTGGGAAGTGAACGACCAAAGCACAGCCACCATCCTCGTGACTAAGACGGTAGGCAGCGTCACCTACAACCTCGTGCGCTACAAACTAACCTTCAAGGACGAGTGCATACCCCTAACCGAGGCGCAGGTACACGCCCTCGACAGCGTGCCCGACGAGTGCAGCTGGTGGAAAGACATGTACTATCGCTCGCCAAACTACATAGAGGAGAACTACAAGCTGATAACATCGCTCGACTTCGACTATGGCGGCTACGGCGACGACGAGAACAACTCAAAGGTCATATACAATAGCATAACACGCACCTCCTCTGTCGTCTACCCCGGGCAGCTCTACAACTACCCTTTCCCGCTCAACTGGGACGCTTGCAGCTACTTCTTCTACGACGGCTCTTACGATGTTAATCCTCAGGCCACTAATTTAAGTTCCTTCACCGCTCCCTCAGGCGTTGACTCCAAAGATATGAGCTATAGAGTCCAGGCAAGCTGGTGTATGTACAACATAGTGAACTGGAACGTGGGCTACGGAGAGGCGAACGGTGGACTGAAGCCAACAGAGTCCGTCTACCCCTATGTGAAGAACCACGAGGGCAACTGGCTCTATCTTGACGCTTCCGACCGCCCCGGCACAGTGGCGGAGCTTACCTTCGACAACGACCTCTGCCCCGGAGCGCAGATGGTGGTGACAGCATGGATAAAGAGCGATGGATACAACACGAGCAATCAGAACGATGCCGCCGTGATGCTCACCGTGATGGGTGTGACGAAGAACGACGACGGCAGCGAGACCCACACGCCCATCTACCGCCAGTACTCAGGGCAGATAGAGGTGACAACACTCCTCACGGAGGAAGGTGTTGAGCAAGGTGTCTCAGGCAAGGGAGAAGGCACGAACGAATGGTTCGAGACCTACTTCACGTTCAAGACCCCCGACGAGGACTACGACTACTACACTGTGCGTGTCGACAACTACTGCGCCTCCACCTCCGGCGGCGACTTCTACTTCGACGAGGTGTGCGTCTGGGCACGCAACGCCACCGTCGATGCCACGCAGGAGGACGTAGCGTGCAGCTCCGACGTAAGCTCCAAGTCGCTCGTCAAGGTCAACCTCGACTACGAGTCCTTGCTGCAATACCTCTCCAACAAAGACCCGCAGGCATACCTCACAGAGGAAGTTGACGATGTGGAGACAGAGACCCTCTCTATCGACTTCGTGATAGTGGACAGGGTGGTGTACGAGGACTTCATCGCCCAGCACAGCTCAGAGGTAGGCACTGATAAGACATACCAGTCAGAAGAGAAACTTAAGGAGGCGGCGATAGAGAAGGCAGCGACTTACATCTACCCAGCATACGATGCGGACGAAGAAGACCCCTACGGCACGGGAGAGAAGAACCTGCTGCTCAACTTCTACGACTACTTCTACAAGAACGCCCAGTACGACGACAGCGAAGGCGTTGAGCTGCCCGAAGAGGAAGACGGCAAGTACTACCTCTACCACGACGACAGCAACTCCAGCTACACGCTCACGTGCGAGCTCTACGTCGACTTCGACACCTACACCGACTACGCCATCATAATAGAGGCGAACGACAAAGGAGAGACAGACGACGACTGGCAGTCGTCATACGTCGAGCTCATCGCCTCCCCCTGCGCCATTGGCACCGAGTTCTTCCTCATACCACGCTCCATGTTCATCAAGGTGGACGGCGAGGCGCTCGACCCCACAGTGACCGCCTGCGTGGGGCAGACCTCGCTCATAGAGCCAGAAGTGGACCTCTCCGTGCTGGTAGGCGAAGACGAGGTGGTGACACTCTCCGACGACATATACTTCGACTGGTTCTTCGGCACGATAGATGAGTATCAGACAGCGCAGACCGTCACAATCGACGGCACAGAAACAGAGCTGTCAAGCCTCGAGGAAGCGTTAAGCCACTTCCGCTCCCTCTACAGCACCGCAACCGAGCCTGAATGGACAGAGACAGAAGCAGACGACGATTACACAGAAACAGACTACACCACCATAAAGTACTACTGCGACCTTGGCAAACTGGTGCTGCGCCGCAAGTCGCTCGAAGTGACCATGGAGGAGGCGGAAGCCGAGAGCTCGGGAGGCATAAGACTGGTGATCAGACCCATTAAGGTAACCATCACGGTTGAATCTACGGACATCACCGACGATGTATGCTGGGACGCGGTGTCACTCTCCGTCCTGGCAGACGGCTACAGCCCCTCCATCAGCCCCGGCTTCAGCTACATCACCGGCTACCCCGACGGCTACTTCCCCAGCCTCAGGCTCGGAGCAAGTCAGGCAGAGGAGGCCACGGAGGACAGCCCGCTGACGGTGAGCCTGCGAGGCGTTGACTATGCCGACGATGAGAATGGCTATGAGGTAAGCGGCTTGAGGGAGATAACGTCGAAGGAAGGCCTGAACCACCTCTTCCTCGTCTCCACCAGCGACCCTAACTACAGCGAGCTGCTTGGCTCAGAGGACTTCAACAGGTACAGCATCCCCGTAGGCACCGTCAAGACGCTCACCGGCACGAAAGCCTCAGACGAAGCGGCAGAGGTGGGCTCTATGGAGATATACTTCAACTTCGGCGACGACTACCCCGCCTTCAGGGAAGGCTACAGCTACACCGTGAGCGTCTACTTCGAGGAGGACGAGAGCGACGACTCCTACTCCTGCCTCGGCACGTTCCCGCTGGAGATAAAGGTGGTGCCCGAGTACCTCGTGTGGCAGGGAGACGAGACGAGCAACTGGAACGACGACAGCAAGTGGCAGCGAGCCACGAAGCAGGAGCTTAAAGGCCTCGAAGGCTACGAGGACTATGACGACGAAGACAACAGCGGCTTCGTGCCTATGAGCTTCACGAAGGTGGTGATACCCGAGGGCAAGGCAGCCGAGCTGTATATGGCAGGCTTCGCAGCAGTGGAGGGAGAGGACGATGCTTACGAGTGGAAGGATAACGTTGAGGACTACGAGCCTGCCTACACCACCGACAGTCCAACCGATAACATACAGTACGACCTCCTGGCCATAGAGGACGAGGAGACAGGCAAGCTCACCACGCAGCACTTCCGCACGGCAGTGGCAGGGCAGCTTCACCTCGAGCCGGGGGCAATGCTGCTGCACCCCGAGCTTCTGCTTTACGACAAGGCTTGGACGGACGTGCGGGTTGCTCAGGACGAGTGGCTGCTCACCTCCACACCGCTCAAGGGCGTTGTGGCAGGCGACTGGTACACCGGCACGGGAGGCACAGAGCCTACGCCTTACTTCACCGACATCACCTTCTCGGCAGACGAGAGCCACAGCCGCCTCAACCCCCTCGTCTTCCAGCGCAGCTGGGGAAGCGACGCCACGATGGTGTACAGCGACGCGGACGACGCCACACTCCCCGCCTACACCCTGACGGACTGGACATCGGTCTACAACGACGCCTCCGTGGCGCAGACGGCAGGGGCGGGCTTCTCCGTAGAGGCGGAACTCTCCAGCCAAGGCACGTACGGCACGGGCACGGACAGCATAACCTTCCGCTTCCCCAAGGCTGACGACAGTTATACTTACCAAAGCGGCACGCTCTCAAGGGAGGACACAGGCAAGCTCCTCGTCTCCAGCCTCAGCGACCGCGGCGACCCCTACAACGACGCCGACGCAAGCTCCGTCTACCCCGAGGCCAACAGCACCCTAAGCGTCACCCTCACCCCCTCAGCAGACGGCTACTGCCTCGTGGGCAACCCCTTCACCGCCAAGATGTCGCTGAAGGCGTTCTTCGAGCAGAACGCCGACGTGTTGCAGAACGAGTACTGGCTCGAGACCACACAAGGTCCCGTGTGGGGCAGCGGCAGCCTCACCTCCCTCGGCGACGACGATGTCCTCATAGAGCCATACTCAGCCTTCTTCGCCAAGGCGAAGGAGACAGACAGCGGCACGTCGCCAACGACCCTCACCGTCCAGTTCACCCGCGACATGCAGACCCTCGACCAGGCCCCGAGCAACAACGTTAAAGCCTTCCTCATAAGGGCGACGGGCAGCCGTGGAGCGAGCGGGGCTGCCGTCGTGCAGACAGGGGAGGCAGACGACGGCTACAACGACGGGGAGGACATCGTGCTGATGCGCGGCCTCACAGGGCAGGCAGAGCGCGCGCCGATGGTCTACACAGAGGCCGGAGGCAAGGCGGTGAGCCTCAACCGACAGAGCGCCCTCTCGGTGATACCGCTTGGCGTGTATGCCGACGCCGACGAGCAGTACACCCTCACGTTCCAGGGCGTTGACCACCTCGGCGAGCCAGTGCTATACGACGCGCTTGAGAACACGAAGACCACGCTGGAGGATGGCGACACGCTGCGCCTCGAAGGAGCGAGCCACGGGCGCTTCTACATCCTCACCTCCGGCATCGGCGAGCCTCAGGGCGGGGCAGAGCCTTGCGTGAGCGTAAGCTCCCTGCGGAAAGGAGAGCTGAGCGTAAGCTCCACGGAGGAGATAAGGCGCGTGGAGGTCTACTCAGCGGGCGGCCTGCTCCTCGGCAGCCTCAGCCTTGGCGAAGGGCGTGTGGCTTGCTCGCTCGAGGGACTGCCCCAAGGTCTGGCCTTGGTGCAGGTGACGACGGGCAAGGGCACGACGGCACGCAAGGTGATAGTGAAGTAAGAGCCACGTAGAGCTTGATACAGGCGAGCCCCGCAGGTGTTACCCGCGGGGCTCGCTCTTATATGGGTGTCGTGGAGAACTCAGTGAATGCACCTTAATGCTCTCAGTGAATGCATCCAGGTCCACTCAATGAGTGCATGCTGGTCCACTCAATGAGTGCATGCCGGTCCACTCAATGAGTGCATGCCGGTCCACTCAATGAGTAGACTCCGGTCAACTCAATGAGTAGACTTTGGTCCACTCAATGAGTGCATTCCGACTTGTGTATAAGGGAGACAGCAGCGCCCCGCCGTAGGTGGCGGGGCGCTGGGAGGGGTAGTCGCCCAAGTAAAGGGTACTACTGCGTGAGCACGTCGTGCGGCAGAATGGTGAGGCCGCTGTCGGTGTATTGCACTCCGAGGGAGCGTCGGTCGCCGTGCTCGTAAGCCTTTATGCGTTCCTCAATCATCTGTGCGAAGGTGTTTGCGGGGTAGTGTCGGAGGCAGTAGCGTGCCATGTCGGGCTTCGGGTCGGTCTGCTTGTGTGTGGTCTTGGCTTTCAGGTAACGCTGCAGGAGGTCGATGGCTGCCCTTGTCCTTACTATCAGGGGGAGAGCGAGAGCGAAGAGCCTGTACTGCCGCCGGTAGTGTTTGTTGAAGAAGATGAGCATTGCCTCGTAGAAGATGTGGACGTATCGGTAGGAGCTTCGCTGTGTGCTCTCGCCTTTGTAGTGGAGGATGGGGGTGGGGAGGTAGTAGTTGTGCCAGCCTGCCTTGAGGAGGCGGTAGGAGAGGTCGATGTCCTCTCCGTACATGAAGAAGTCCTCGTCGAGCAAGCCTGTTTGCAGGAGTGCCTTGTGCCTTATCATGCAGAACGCCCCGCTGATGACCTCTATCCTCGAGGCCTCGAGGCGGGGGAGGTATCGCATGTAGTAGTGCCCGAAGGTCTTGCTATGGGGGAAGAGCGTGCCGAGCCCGGACATGCGGCAGAAGGCTGTCCAGGGTGTCGGCAGTCCGCGCCTCGACTCCCATGCGAAGCGGCCAGTGTGGTTGTACATCGCCACTCCCGTCGCCCCCGCGTCGGGGTGCTGGTCGAGGAACTGCAGGCAGTCCCGTAGGGTGTGTTCGGTGAGGATGGTGTCGGGGTTGAGCAGCAGGACGTACTCCCCTTGTGCGAGCCTCAGTGCCTGGTTGTTGGCTCGGGAGAAGCCGACGTTCTCGTGGTTCTGAATGAAGTGTACTTGCGGGAAGAGGGGCTTGAGGTAGCTGATGCTGTGGTCGCTGGATGCGTTGTCGACGACGAAGACCTCAAGGCCTCCCTCCACCCGTGAGGCGAAGACGCTGCGCAGGCACTGCTGGAGGTAGTAGCGCACGTTGTAGCTTACGATGACGATGCTCAGCTTCATTTCCTTGGCCAGATGTAGAGCAGGGCGAGGGCGGGGATGAGTGCGCAGTAGAGCATGCTGGTGTCCATCATGAGGAAGTAGAGCGCGAGCCCCAAGAGCAGGGGCAGGGCGAGCAGTAGGATGCGCAGGGTGTGGCGGTCGCGCAGGACGCGAGTGAGGGCGAGGGGGACGGAGGCGAGCATGAGGAGGCATTCGGCTATCTGCAAGGGGTAGGCGGGAGGCAGGATGCCGCCTGGTATCACGTTCAGTTCCCCGAGCAGAAGGAGGCAGGCAGCCATTCCTGCCACTGTCCACGCCAATATGGAATTAGCCTTGCGCATTGAAGGGTATTCGGTTGACGATGCTGCGCCCGAGAGTGACCTCGTCGGCGTACTGTAGTTCGTCGTTCTGTGCTATGCCTCTTGCTATGACAGTGACTTTGACGCCCGAGGGCGCGAGCTTGCGGTAGAGGTAGAAGTTGGTGGTGTCTCCCTCGACGGTCGGGCTGAGTGCGAGAATGACCTCCTCCACCGTGCCGCTTTGGGCTCTTTGTATGAGGCTGTCTATCTTAAGGTCGCTGGGTCCGATGCCGTCCATCGGTGAGATGACGCCCCCGAGCACGTGGTAGAGCCCGCGGTACTGCTGTGTGTTCTCTATGGCCATCACGTCCCTTATGTCCTCGACGACGCAGAGGAGGCGTGTGTCTCTCTTGCGGTCGGCGCATATCTCGCAGGTGTCGGTGTCGGAGATGTTGTGGCAGATGTGGCAGAAGCGCACGTTCTGCTTTAGCCTTACGATGCTTGAGGCGAAGGCTTCCACCGCCTCGTTGTCTTGTCGGAGCAGGTGAAGGACGAGGCGCATGGCGGTCTTAGCCCCAATGCCGGGGAGCTTGGCGAACTCGTCGACGGCTCTTTCGAGCAGTGCGGAGGGGTAGTGCTGAAGCATTATAGGGTTCCTTTGCTTGAGGGCAGCGTGAGGTGCAAGGGGTCACGCCTTACCGCCATCTTAAGGCTTCGCGCGAGAGCCTTGAAGATGCCCTCTATCTTGTGGTGGTTGTTCTGTCCGCGTGCGCTGACGTGGAGGTTCATCTTGGCTGTGTCGCTGAGGCTCTTGAAGAAGTGGAAGAAGAGCTCAGTTGGCACGTCGCCCACACTCTCTCGGCTGAACTCCACGTCCCACACGAGCCAGGGCCGTCCGCCGAAGTCGAGCGCCACTTGGCAGAGGCAGTCGTCCATGGGCAGTGTGTAGCCGTAGCGTTCTATCCCCCTCTTGTCTCCGAGGGCTTGGAGCAGAGCCTCGCCGAGGGTGAGAGCGATGTCCTCGACGGTGTGGTGCTCGTCGACGTGGAGGTCTCCCTTGCAGGTGAGGCTGAGGTCGATGTTTCCGTGGTGTGGCAGTTGCTGTAGCATGTGGTCGAGGAAGCCAAGTCCCGAGTGGATGTCCGCCTGCCCTGTGCCGTCGAGGTTGAGGTAGAGGCTGATGTCCGTCTCTTGTGTTGTTCTTCTGAGGCTTACCGTCCTTGCGCCGCTGGTGCAGACCACTTCACGCACACGCTGCCAGTCGGGCAGGAGGAAGTGGCAGCCGAGGTTCTGGGCGAGTTGTCGGTCGCTCTCTCTGTCGCCTATGACGTAGCTGCCCTTGAGGTCGTACTTCTCCTGGTCGAGGTATTCTTGTAGCATCCCGAGTCTGGGCTTGCGTGTCGGGGCGTTGTCGGAGGGCAGGCTGCGGTCGATGTGTATGGCGTCGAACACTATGCCTTCGCCTCTGAGGGTGTCGAGCATAAGCTGTTGGGGCGGCAGGAAGTCGGACTCGGGGAAGGCGGGAGTGCCGAGACCGTCTTGGTTGCTCACCATCACGAGCAGGTAGTCGGTGTGCCGTCGGATGAAGCTGAGGGCGGTGATGCAGCGCGGCACGAAGGCGAACTTCTCGAAGCTGTCTATCTGCTCGTCTTCGGGTTCCCTGAGTATTGTGCCGTCTCGGTCTATGAACAGTATCCGTCTCATCTTGGGTAGTCGTTGAGTGCCTTAAGCAGAGCGTCGTTCTCTTCGGGCGTGCCTATGGTGATGCGCAGGCATTCCTGACAGAGCCGCACCCTTGAGCGGTCTCTCACGACGATGCCCCGGCTGATGAGGTAGCGGTAAATGCTCTCCGCCCCGTCCACTCTCGCAAGGAAGAAATTGGCATCTGTGGGGAAGACCTTTTGGCAGAGAGGCAGGCGGGCGAACGCTGCCGTGACGCGCTCTCTTTCTCGCAGTATGAGGCGCACCCACTGCTCCACTTCTGTGCGGTGTTTAAGCACCTCGAGTGCTTCCCTCTGCGTTGGCAGGCTGATGTTGTAGGGGTACTTCACACGGTTCATGAAGGATATGATCTGCGGGCTTGCGAACGCCATGCCAAGGCGTATGGCAGCCGAAGCCCACGCCTTGCTCAGGGTGTTGAGGACGATGAGGTTGTCGTGCTCTTGTAGCTCCTCCCTGAAGGGTTTCTCGCAGGAGAAGTCGCCGTAAGCCTCGTCCACCACCACGATGCCATTGAACCGCCGCAGCACCTTCTCCACTTCCTCGTGGCTGAGGCTGTTGCCCGTGGGGTTGTTGGGCGAGCAGAGGAAGGCGAGCTTGGTGTGCCGGTCGGTTGCGGCAAGCAGCTTGTTGGCGGAAAGGCTGAAACTCTCGCTGAGCAAGACGGGGCGGTACTCCACGTTGTTTATGTTGGCAGCCACCTCATACATGCCGTATGAGGGAGAGATGGCCACCACATTATCCTGACGCGGCTCGCAGAAGATGCGCAGCACGAGGTCGATGGCCTCGTCGCTGCCGTTGCCAAGGAAGACGCAGTCCTCCGCCACGCCCTTAAGCCGTGAGATCTCTCGCTTCAGTTCCCTTTGCAGGGGGTCGGGGTAGCGGTTCAGCGGACTATGATAAGGGCTTTCGTTAGCGTCGAGGAAGACGGTGGCGTCCCCATCGCTATATTCCTGTCGGGCGCAGCTGTAAGGCGTGAGGTTCCAGATGTTCGGTCGGATGAGTTCTTGCAATACCATATTATATAGAGTTGCGCCTCAGAGACATAGCGAGGCGGTGGGCGTCGAGCGACTCTGCCTCCGCCATCACCTCAACCGCCCTGCCTATCGAGCGTATGCCCTGCTCGTTGATGTGCTGGAAGGTTACCTTGCGGCAGAACGTGTCCAGGTTCACCCCGCTGTATGCCGTGGCGTAGCCGTTCGTTGGCAGCGTGTGGTTAGTGCCGCTGGCGTAGTCGCCTGCGCTCTCTGGTGTGAGGCTGCCGAGGAAGACGCTGCCCGCGTTCACCACCCTTTCGGCAAGCTCCTTGTAGTTCTTCGTCTCAATGATTAGGTGCTCGGGGGCATAGAGGTTGGCCATCTCCATCATCTGCTCGTCGCTCGGCAGCACCACGATGCGGCTGTTGCGAAGGGCTTGGGCGGCTATATCCCTGCGCGGCAGTGTCCTGAGCTGAGCCTCCACTTGGCTCTGCACTTGTTCCACAATGCCCTCGTCCGTTGTCAGCAACAGTACCTGCGAGTCCACCCCGTGCTCGGCTTGAGAGAGCAGGTCGGAGGCGACGAAGGCTGCGTTTGAGGAAGCGTCAGCCAGCACCATCACCTCGCTCGGACCGGCGGGCATATCTATAGCCACCTCCGTGGGGCTTACCATCTGCTTGGCGCAGGTGACGTACTGATTGCCGGGACCGAGTATCTTGAAGACCCTTGGCACACTCTCCGTGCCGTAAGCCATAGCCGCTATCGCCTGCACGCCTCCCAGCTTGAAGACGCGCCCCACGCCCGCTATCCTCGCAGCCACAAGGATGGCGGGGTGTATCCTTCCCTCGCTCGAAGGGGGTGAGCAGAGGACTATCTCCCGGCAGCCCGCTATCCTTGCGGGCGTGGCGAGCATAAGGACGGTGCTGAACAAGGGTGCCGTCCCCCCGGGTATGTACAGTCCCACCTTCTCTATCGGCACGCTCTTCTGCCAGCACTCCACGCCCTCCGTCACGAGGCAATGCTCGCCTTTGAAGGCTTGCCCTCTGTGGAACGTGGCTATGTTCCTGTGCGCAAGCTCCATCGCCTGCCTCAGCTCCTTGCTTACCTGACGCTCCGCCTCCTCCATTTCCGCCTCAGAGACAAGGAGCGACCCGAGCTCCACGTGGTCGAACTTCCTTTCGTAAGCCTTTAACGCCTCGTCTCCGCCTTCCTTCACCGCCCGAAGCACCTCGCCCACGGTCTTGGTGAGCTGCGAGGCATCCTTCACGGGTCGCCTAAGCAGCTCTGCCCACGTTGTTCGGTCGGGTCGTATGTGTACGTTAATCAATGCCATCGCTTACAGTATCATCTTCTCTATGGGAACGACGAGGATGCCCTGCGCCCCCCGTTCCTTCAGCTTGCCGATGATGCCCCAAAGGCTCTTCTCCTCTATCACCGTGTGCACGCTGTTCCAGCCCTTGGTGGCGAGGGGCATGACGGTGGGGCTCTTGGCGCCGGGCAGCACGCTGACCACAGCGTCGAGGCTCTCGCTTGGCACGTTCATCAGCACGTACTTCTTGTCCTGAGCGTTCATCACCGCCTCAATGCGGAAGAGAAGCTCGTCGATGAGAGCCCGCTTGTCTTGCCCGATATGCTTGTTGGCGATGAGGATTGCCTCGCACTCCATCACCGCCTCCACCTCGCGGAGGTTGTTCGTCACCAGCGTGCTGCCGCTCGAGACGATGTCGAAGATGGCGTCGCTAAGCCCTATGCCGGGGCTTACCTCCACCGAGCCTGTTATCACGTGCACCTCCGCCCTTATGCCACTCTCTGAGAGGAAGCGACGAAGGATGGCGGGGTAGGAGGTGGCTATCTTCCTGCCGTTGAACCACGCCAGCCCCGTGTAGTCTTCGCTACGAGGTATGGCAAGGCTGAGGCGGCACTTGCTGAAGCCGAGAGGGCGAAGCACCGAAGCCTCCTCCCCTCTCTCCTCGAACTCGTTGCTGCCGACGATGCCCAAGTCAGCCACACCGTTCGCCACGCACTGGGGTATGTCGTCGTCCCTGAGGTATAGCACCTCAACGGGGAAGTTCCTCGCCTTCTCCAGCAGCGTGCGCTTGCCCTCGTCCACCCGTATGCCCGTCTCGCGGAGCAGGCTCATCGTGTCCTCGTGCAGCCTTCCCTTCGACTGCACCGCTATCCTTAATAATCTATCCCGGTTGTCCATACTTGCCTCTCTTGTTAGCAGTCGCGAATGTACTAATAAAATGCTAACTTTGCCGCGTGAACGCCCTTAAATCACCCTTCCCGCGGCTATGGCTCGCCCTCCTCGTCCTTGCTCTTATGTCCTGCAAGGGCGAGGGAGGCAGGCGCTCCGAGGCTTCGCAAGGGGCTGGGGAGCGGCACGAGACGGAGGCGTTCACCCTCAGGGACATACTCGACGCAGGGGAGCTGATAGCGGGCACGCTCTCGGGTCCTGAGACGTACTACACCTTCCGAGACCGTGGCTTCGGCTTGCACTACGAGCTTGCCGAGGACTTCGCCTCCTCGCTTGGCGTGCGCCTGAGAGTTGAGGTGGCAAGGGACACGGCGGAGCTTATGCGTTGGCTCGAGAGCGGGGAGGTCGACTTGCTCGCGTTGCCCCTCCCCTCGTCCGACAGCACTCTAAGCTGCCGCAATGGCTGGCTCGTCAGAGTGCCTTCAACGGAGCTTGCGAGGGCGGTTGACGAGTGGTACAGCCCCGGGCTTCTCGCAAGCCTTAAGGCGAAGACGGCTCAACGCAAGGCTGCCCCGCCCGTCAGGCGCAAGGCAAGGCCGCAGATGCTCAACGCGGGCAAGGGTGTCATCTCCGCCTACGACGCGCTCTTCCAGCGTTACGCCCAGCGCATCGGCTGGGACTGGAGGCTTCTCGCAGCCCAGTGCTACCAGGAGTCGGCGTTCGACCCTCGTGCCGTCTCGTGGGCGGGGGCGAGGGGGCTGATGCAGATAATGCCCTCCACGGGCGAGCGGCTCGGTCTCGACGACCCTTGGGACGCTGAGCAGAGCATAGCGGCAGCCACCCGCTACATCGCCCAGCTCGAGGCGCGGTTCAACGACATCCCCGACCGCCGCGAGCGCATACGCTTCGTCCTCGCCGCCTACAACGGCGGGGCGGGACACGTCCGAGACGCTATGGCTCTTGCCCGGGAGCGGGGCTCTGACCCCAAGCGTTGGGGCGAGGTGGAGCCGTACGTGCTGCTGCTCCAGCGCCCCGAGTACTACACGAAGCCCTGCGTCCGTTACGGCTACATGGTGGGAAGCGAGACGGCGAGCTACGTCAGCGGCATCGAGGCGCGCTGGCGCCAGTACTGCGGTCACGCTTCGGCTCACGTAGCCCCTCGCCAGTCCTCCCGCCACGAGAGCAAGGTCCGTCCGCGTGACGCTTTCCTTCTCGACAGCCTGTAGGCTACCTCCAATCATCTTCCTAACCTGACGACCACCGCCCTCAGCGTATGAGAGCGGCAACGACTGTATTGTACCTGTCGGAATCCACTCATTGAGTGGACTGGAATCCACTCATTGAGTGGACCGAACCCTACTCATTGAGTGGACCAGTGTCTACTCATTGAGTGGACCAGAGTCTACTCATTGAGTGGACAGAAGCCTACTCATTGAGTGGACTGCGACACCTTGCATACAGGCACGAAAAAAAGGCTCGCCTTGCGTTGACGCGAGCGAGCCTTAGGGTGTTGCGGCGACCTGCCGTTACCTTCTGCCGTGCGTGGCTATGAGGCTTCTGATCTTGTCGTTAAGCGGTGTGGCGAGCAAGAGCTGCTCGCAGGTGAGGTGCAGCCTCCATCGCCAGTAATGCCGCGGCTTGGCGGGGATGTTGATGCGCTCTTGTGAGGCGTTGGGCAGGCGGAGGGTCTCGTCGAGGGCAAGCCAGTCCTGGACGCTCAAGAGGCAGAGCATAGAGGGGCAGTCGAGGTGCTGGGAGACTATCTCCTCGGCAAGCCACTGGGGCAGCCCTCGTGGGCAGGGACCCTCGTGCCCGAGAGCCTCGTTGTAGTAACGCTGCGCCTCCGTGGGCTGTTCCTCCCACCAGCCCCGCAGCGTCGGCATGTCGTGCGTCGTGATGGTGGCTACGCTCAGGTACTGGTTCTCCCAGAGGTGCGAGAAGTGCAGGTGCGGGTTCTTGGGCATCGTCTGTATGTCGAGCGAGAGGATGCCGAGCTGCCGCAGCACCTCCGGCACTGTGGAGGCGAGCATGCCGAGGTCTTCGGCGCAGGGGAGCATGGGCGAGGCTTGCACAAGGGGCTTGAGCTTGCTCAGTGCCCCCTCGCGCCACAGCTCGTTGTGACGGTGGTAGAAGTACTGCTCGTAGAGGCGGTCGAAGGCGTCCCGCTCCCTTGCCGTCAGAGCCTTGTAGGCAAGGCACGACTGCGCCGCGATGCGGGGGTGGTAGCCTTCACGCCCCTCACGGTCTCTTAGGAAGAGCACGTTCTCTTGGAGTTGGTAAAGCCCGTCCCTCATCGCAGTGTCCTTGCTGCCCCTGAACGCCTGCTCCACCTGCCTCTGCGTGGAGTACTCGGGGCGGAGGCGGTACGTGCCCGTGCCGTCGCTCTCGAGGTAGAGGTGGCGAGCGTCAGCGGTGCGGTCGTGGAAGAGGGAGAGGAGTATGCTGTCGGTGATGAGCGGCTCGGTGAAGTCCCGCTCCCTCCAGCTTAAGCCGAACGCCTCTATCTCCTTCACCGAGAGGGGAAGGGAGGGGGAGAACTGACCCAGCTGGGCGTGAAGGGCGTGCGAGGGTATGTCCCAGATGCGGAAGAAGCCAAGCACGTGGTCTATGCGGTAGGCGGAGAAGTACTGCGCCATCTTGCCGAGCCTCCGCCTCCACCAGCGGCAGCCGTCCTGCAGCATAGCCTGCCAGTCGTACGTGGGGAAGCCCCAGTTCTGCCCGTTCTGGCTGAAGGCGTCGGGGGGCGCTCCTGCCTGCCCGTCGGTGTGGAAGTAGTGCGGCTCAGCCCACACGTCCACGCTGTCGCGGCTAACGCCTATGGGGATGTCCGCCTTGAGTGCCACGCCCTTCTGCTTGGCGTAAAGGCAAGCGTCGAGCAGCTGCGTGTGCAGGATGTACTGCACGAACGAGTGGAAGTGCAGTTCCCTTCGGCTCTCGGTGTGAGGCTTAAGCAGCTGGTCGACGTGCTGAGGGTCGTATGTCTTCCACTCGCCCCACTGGCGGAAGTCGCTCGTCCCCTTGAGCTGGCGGAGGTAGCAGAAGGCGGCGTAGGGGAGCAGCCACTCTGCGTTCTCGCTGTAGAAAGCCTTGTAGGCGGCTGTGGCGAGTACGTGGCGGCACTCCTGCTGGTAGATGAGGCGGAGGTAAGCCATCTTCGAGGCGTAGACACGCTCGTAGTCGAGCTGCGGCAAGGCGTTGAGCTCCTTCCTCACAGCCTCGAAGCGCAGAGCCTGCTCGCTGTCCTTCAATGGGGGCAGCTGGCGGAGGTCGGTGTAGATGGGGTGGAAGGCGTAGACGCTGGTGCAGTTGTAGGGGTAGGAGTCCGTCCACGAGCCCGTGGAGGAGGTGTCGTTAATGGGCAGTATCTGCAAGACGTGCTGCCCAGTGAGGGCAAGCCAGTCAGCCATCCGCTTGATGTCCCCGAAGTCGCCCACGCCGAAGCCTCCCTCGCTTCGCAGGCTGAACACGGGGACGACGCAGCCCGCTCCACGCCACTGGGGGAAGGGAAGGCGCGCCATCTCGTCCTGAAGGGTGAGCAGCATGCCTTGCGACACGCTCAGCGCCTCGAGCCTTCGGTTGTCCCTCATCTCCCATCCTATGCGCCTGCCACTTTCGTCAAGCACGAGGTACTTGTACTCCACAACGCCCGTAAGCTGGGCGGCATCGAGGCACAAAGCCCACTCGTTGGTAGCCACCTCAGTGAGCCGTGCCTCGCTGCCCTCAGCCCAGTTGCCGAGGCATCCTTGGTTGCCTGAGGCGGCAAGCGTGCAGCCCCGAGGCAAGGGGTCGGAGAAGACCCGAAGCATCAGCTGCCTTGATGAGGGGACGGGGGGCAATGGGTTATGCGGTCGAGGGATGAACACCTCGGTGAAGGCGGAGGAGAGGCTGTAGGTGTACTTAGGCTCGTCCCTCCAACGGTCGTGGCAGACGATGCGCCTGAGCTGCGGCTGGAAGCTAAGCACCCTCGCCCCCTTCTCCCACTCACGGCGCACTATCTCCCTGTTCCTTATTATATGGTACTCGTAATGCACCGCAACGGCTGAGGACGGGAAGGTGACATCTCCACGCCAAAGCCGCCCGTCGCCCGTGGAGAGTTCAGGCAGCATGGCGTGCGTTAGCCCCTCGTTGTCGTGGTAGGCTATGCTCACTCCCACCGCCTCTCCCCAGCGTGTGGCGTACTCTATCTCGAAGCTGATTATCATAACGCTGTACCTTAAGTGACTGGGGCAAAGGTAGGGAATTAACGCTAAATATGCATATCTTTGCGGCACTAACCCTTACTACTATGAAAAGGATACTACTATTGTTGCTCGTGTTAGCCCCTATGCAGTGGGCTATGGCGCAGCGAACTGAGACGCTGCTGACGGATGGCTGGCTCTTCCACAGTGGAGGAGACGATGAAGGCGGTCAATGGGAGGCGGTTACCGTCCCTCACGACTGGGCAATCAAGGGACCTTTCGACCGCAAGTGGGACTTGCAGGAGGTGGCGGTGAGGCAGAACGGCGAGAGCGAGGCCTCGTGGAAGACGGGGCGCACAGGCGGCCTGCCCTACATAGGGGCGGCGTGGTACAAGACCACGTTCACCTGCCCCGAGGGTACTGAGGTGGCTGAGCTTGTCTTCGACGGTGCGATGTGTCAGGCGACCATATACGTCAACGGGCAGAAGGCTATGTTCTGGCCTTACGGATACAACAGCTTCAGCGTGGACATCACGCCTTACCTCAACACCGACGGCTCGCCTGACACGCTTGCCGTGCGCCTCGAGAATATGCCGGAGAGCAGCCGCTGGTACCCGGGTGCGGGGCTATACAGGAACGTCCACCTTGTATGCACCTCGAAGGAGCACATCCCCGTGTGGGGCACTTGCGTCACAACCCCTCACGTCGAGCAGAGCTACGCCTCGGTGCGCCTGCTCACCACCCTTGAGGGCTGCGAAGGCAAGCAGGTGAGGATTGCTACGGATATTATAGACGAGGTGGGAAGCATAGTGGCTCAGGCGGACAACACCTTGACGTTGAACTACGCGAAGCCCTTCGAGCAGTCGTTTATCGTGCCCAACCCGAGGCTTTGGAGCACTGACACGCCCTCGCTCTACACAGCCCGCAGCTCGGTCTACGTGGACGAGAGGAAGGTGGACGAGTACGAGACACGCTTCGGCATACGCTCCGTTGAGGTAGTGCCGGGCAAGGGACTGCTCCTTAACGGGCAGCCCACCAAGCTAAGGGGAGTTTGCCTCCACCACGACCTCGGCCCGCTGGGGGCAGCCGTCAACAAGAGTGCCATCCGCCATCAGTTGCTTATGCTGAAAGCGATGGGCTGCAACGCCGTCCGCACGTCGCACAACATGCCAGCCCCCGAGCTCGTGGAGCTGTGCGACGAGATGGGCGTGATGCTCATGGTAGAGGCGTTCGACGAGTGGGACGTGGCTAAGTGCCGCAACGGCTACCACCTCTTCTTCCCCGAATGGAGCGAGAGGGACCTCAGGAACATGGTAAGACACTACCGCAACAACCCCTCGGTGGTGATGTGGAGCATCGGCAATGAGGTGCCTACGCAGGGCAGGGCTGACGGCTATGAGACCGTGCAGAGGCTTCAGGCGGTCTGCCACAGCGAGGACCCCACACGCCTCGTGACCTGCGGCATGGACCAGGTCTCTACGGTGCTCCGCAACGGCTTCGCCGCCTCCCTCGACATCCCAGGGCTGAACTACCACACCTCCCTCTATGAGCAGGCGTACGAGGTATTGCCTCAAGGCTTCGTCCTCGGCTCGGAGACGAGCAGCACGGTTAGCAGCCGCGGCACATATATGTTCCCCGTAGAGTTGAAGAAGGACGCACAGTACCCTGACCATCAGTCCTCGGGCTACGACCTTGAGGCCTGCTCGTGGAGCAACACACCCGACGAGGACTTCGCCCTCTCGGACGACTACCCTTGGGTGCTGGGTCAGTTCGTGTGGACTGGCTTCGACTATCTTGGCGAGCCGTCGCCTTACGACACCGACGCCTGGCCAAGCCACAGCAGTCTCTTCGGCATCATCGACCTTGCCTCCCTGCCCAAGGATCGCTACTACCTCTACCGCAGCGTGTGGAACGCCTCTGAGCCGACGCTGCACATACTGCCGCACTGGACGTGGACGGGGCGTGAGGGCGAGCGCACACCAGTGTTCGTCTACACGAA
This sequence comes from Prevotellaceae bacterium, assembly GCA_021204865.1. GTDB lineage: Bacteria > Bacteroidota > Bacteroidia > Bacteroidales > Bacteroidaceae > Physcousia. Next base: position 30,472 of record JAJPYQ010000003.1, read on the forward strand.
CGCCCCCGAGGCGGAGCTCTTCGTCAACGGTGTCTCCCAGGGCGTTCAGCGAAAGCTCACCAAGGAGGAGAGCGAGGCATTGCGGGACACAGACCCCCTATGGCTTCAGCGCCGCTACAGGCTGATTTGGGAGAACGTCACCTACGAGCCGGGGGAGCTGAGGGCGGTGGCTTACGACAGCGAGGGCAAGCCACTGGCGGAAGAGACCATTAGGACTGCCGGTAAGCCCCATCACTTGGAGCTCACCACCGACAGCCGCAGGCTTGAGGCAGACGGGCAGGACTTGGCTTACGTCACGGTAAGCGTGGTGGACAAGGACGGCAACCTTTGTCCTTGGTCCGACGACCTTGTGGAGTTCAAGGTCACGGGCAAAGGGACGTTCCGTGCCGCGGCTAATGGCGACCCCACCTGCCTCGAGCTGTTCCACGAGCCGCGCCACAGTGCCTTCCGCGGGCAGCTCACCGCCATCGTGCAGTCCACCCGTGAGCAGGGCGAGCTGACCCTCACAGCAAAGGCTAAGGGCCTCGGCTCGGCAACGCTCACGCTGCCCACCAGCAAGTGACCGCAAAAAGCAGCCGCTCCTTCTTGTAAGAACCAGCCGCTCCTCTTCGCGACAACCAGCCGCTCCTTCTTGTAAGAACCAGCCGCTCCTCTTCGCGACACCTCATAATGA
>JAJPYQ010000056.1 GCA_021204865.1 Prevotellaceae bacterium
CTCGTATTGAACCCCCTCTGGGGGTTCGCCTTAACCACCTTAACAACATCCGCAACCGCAAGTAAATAGGTTGAGTACCTCTGGTACTCAAAAGGTGCGATGCACCTTACCGTGGGTTTTCAACCCACGGCTACTCGTATTGAACCCCCTCTGGGGGTTCTCTTGGTTTAGCGATGCCTCGTACGACGTTTCTCGGACTGTAGGGCTACGTGTCGCACAAAAGAGCCGCTGGCAGCGTTGCTCTTAAGCTTTTTCCGTATATTTGCGCACTGACACTATGACGGAAACGCTAAGCCAATGAAAAGGATACTCACACTGCTTGCCCTCGTGCTGCTCACCGCAGTCGGGGCGAGGGCTGTGCTCAAGGAGAAGGACCTCTCGAGGACACTGGGCGTGCTCAGAGCCGAGCTCGAGGCCGACTATCAGAGGCAGCAGGAGATAATGGACAACTACGAGCAGCAGGGCGAGCAGCAGCACGAGCTGCTGGTGGGCTACATGACCCAGTGCGAGCAGATAGGGCTGATGCTCTACTCGCAGAGCGTGGACAACATCTTCGACATGGCTTACGCCTGCCAGCAGGCAACGTCGCTCTACCACGAGCTACAGCAGCAGCAGGGGCACTCCGAGCAGTACCAGAAGGCCATTGAGCGAATGCGCAGGGAGATAGAGCGGTACGACAACCTCGTGGTCACCCTAAGGGGGCTGCCCCCGATGATGGCGGACAGCACCGTCGACCTCCGCACCGAGGGCGACAGCCTGAGGATGGCGACGCTCGACTCCCTCGGACGAGTGATGGCAAAGCTCGAGGGCGAGGAGGAGGACACGCTTGCCCTTGCACCGCCTGAGCCTCCTGCGGACGACGACGCAGCCCCCGTCTTCCTCGAGGGGCAGGAGCTACGGGACCGAGAGGCTTGCGTGCGCTACGCCGAGGCGATGCGCAACAGCCTTCAGAAGTTCCTCACCGCCTTGGAGGAGGAGAAGGTGTACTACGAGAGCGTGCAGGAGAAGGTGCAAAAGCTCAACCACTTCGCCCAGTCGCGCTACAAGGTCTTGCAGGACAACATCTTCAAGGACGGCGACACGAACTACTTCTCCGTGCTCGCCAACATGCCCACCTACATAAGCCGCATCAAGGAGACGCTCAAGAGCAAGTACCAGCCCATCGAGGGGAAGGACTACGCCTACTCGGAGTGGCGCGGCGCATCCGTGCTGTTCATCAGCGTCTTCCTTATACTATACTTCGCCATAGCCTTGGGCATCAGCTACGTCGCCCTGCGCTGGCTCCTGCCCAAGCGCTGGCGAGGGGGAGACTTCAGGCAGAAGAGGCTGATGCTGAACAACGTCGTTGGCATTGCCCTGTTCGCCTTGCTCGTGATGCTGGTACGCTCGCAGGTGGACCGCGACTTCATCCAGATGGGCACCGAGCTGGTCATCAACATGGCCTGGCTGATGGAGGTTATCTTCCTTTCCTTATATATAAGGCTCAAGGCGGAGCAGATGAGGCACGCCGCCCTCGTCTACACGCCCCTCCTGCTGATGGCGTTCGTGGTGATACTCTTCCGCATAGTGCTCATCCCGACGGTGATTGCCAACTTCCTCTATCCCGCCATACTGCTCGTCTTCACCGTGTGGCAGGTGGTGTGCAACAACAGGCACGGCAAGGGGCTGCTCGCCTTGGACAAGGCTTACGCCAACATCTGCACGTGGGTGATGGCTATCACCTGCGTCGTGGCTTGGGTGGGCTACACGCTGCTCGCCCTGCAGGTGATGATATGGTGGACGTTCCAGCTGGCGGCAATAATGACTGTGACCTGCGTGTACGACCTGATGAATATGTACGAGCGGCGCTTCATCGTCTTCCGCATCCGCCCCGACCTCAAGGAGGCTTTCGCCAAGGGGAAGAGCATCGAGAAGCAGGTGCAGAGCCTCGCCTTGGAGATGAGGCAGGGCAGGCACTTCGGCAAGACGTGGCTCTACGACTTCGTGAACCGCGCCCTCGTGCCAGTGTGCGCCGTGGGCTCTGTGCCGCTTAGCGTGTGGCTTGCGGGCGGCGTGTTCGAGATGAGGGACATGTTCCTCAGGATATTTATGATGGACTTCATCAACCAAGAGGGCTTGATACAGGTGTCCGTGGGCAAGCTCACGCTGGTCGTCGCCCTTTGGTTCATCTTCAGGTACGTGAACTATGCCGCCCACAATATCTACCGCAACCTTAAGCGCAAGAGGCTTAAGCCGGGCGAGCCGCTGACCACGACGATGAGCAACAACGTCATCTCCATCCTCTGCTGGGGCTTGTACCTGATAGACGCTATGGTAACGCTCAACGTTCCCCGCAGCGGCATAAGCATAGTTGGTGCGGGCTTGGCAACGGGTCTCGGCTTCGCCATGCAGAGCATACTGGAGAACTTCTTCTACGGCGTGTCGCTGATGACGGGGCGGCTGCGAGTGGGCGACTACATTGAGTGCGACGGGGTGTCGGGCAGGGTGGACAGCATCACCTACCAAAGCACACAGATACTCACGGCGGACGGCTGCGTGATAGCATTCCTCAACAGCGCCCTCTTCAGCAAGAACTTCAAGAACCGCACCCGTAACCACCAGTACGAGCTCACGAAGATACCCTTCGGCGTGGCTTACGGCACGGACGTGGAGCTGGTGAGGAAGCTTGTGGTTGACGCTCTTACGCCTATGTGCCAAGAGAAGAACAAGAACGGCCGTCTGCTGGCGCAGGCGGGAGTGCCGCCTTCGGTAGCCTTCTCTGAGTTCGGCGACAGCAGTGTCGACCTTGTGGCTTGCGTGTGGATGCTCGTCGAGGACAAGATTGGGTTCACTGCGAGGGTGAAGGAGGCAATCTACGAGACACTGAGGAAGAACGATATTGAGATACCCTTCCCGCAGAGGGATGTGCACCTTAGACAGTAGGGAGGGGGAGCGGCTGCATTGCCTATCCTTTGCGGAAGAGGAGCGGCCTCCTCGCTTTACCTTTCCGTTTTATTATAGTCCGCACCCCCTATGCGTGAAGGCTGCCGAGCGGCTTAAGGGCGAGATCCTTAGGCACGATGACTGGATGCGTGAGATAGCCTTAGGGAAGATGCTTGGGGTGTTGGTTGTTGAAGGAGGGTACTTGGCTGCTTTCTCTGGCACACTGTGCGGGAAGGGCGAGCTTCCTTTCTTCGTGCCGCCTGTGTTCGACCTGCATGACCCTCGTGGGCATTTCCAGGAGGAGGAGCGGGAGATTAGCCTTATCAATGCGGAGATCAGTAGGAGGGAGAGTGAGCTTCGCCCGAACCTTGAGCGGCTCAGGGACGAACTGGCTGCGATGAGGCTGCAAGGGGAGAGGGAAATCGCAGCGGCCAAAGAGCGTAAAAAGAGCGTAGAACGAGCGTATAATGAACGTATAACGAGCGTAGAACGAGCGTATAATGAACGTATAACGAGCGTAGAACGAGCGTACAATGAACGGACCAGCCAATTCCTTAACGCGGAGATACACAGGGCGAAGGTGAAGTGGCGGCAAAGGATAGCTGAGAAGGAGGATGAGATAAGGCAGAAGGAGGCGGAGACGCTGCCGCTGCGTGAGGAGAGGATGAGACGGAGCGCGGAGCTGCAAGAGTGGCTGTTCGGGCAGTTCGCCTTCCTCAACGCAAGGGGCGAGAGCCGAAGCCTGAGGGAAATCTTCGCGGGCAACACGCCTCCAAGCGGGGCAGGGGAGTGCTGCGCCCCGAAGCTTTTGCAATATGCCTACAAGCACGGCTTGCGCCCGCTCTGTATGGCGGAGTTCTGGATGGGCGCTTCGCCAAAGGATGAGATAAGGCAGGAGGGACAGTTCTACCCCGCCTGCCAAAGCAAGTGCAAACCCATACTCTCGTGGATGTTGCAAGGGCTGGAGGTGGACGAGAACCCGTTGACGAGAGAGTACGACAGGCTGGTGGCTCAGCTGCGAGTGCTTTACAGCGACGAGGACATTGCAGTGATAGTGAAGCCCGCGGGCATGCTCTCCGTGCCGGGCAAGGAAGACCTTCCCTCTGTGAAGAGCGAGGTGGCGAGGGTTTTCCCCAAGAGCAGCGGTCCTCTCATAGTGCATCGCCTCGACATGGCGACGAGTGGACTGATGGTGCTTGCCCTGAACGAGGAGGCTTACCACAACCTGCAGGGGCAGTTTCTCAGGCACAGCGTGGTGAAACGCTACGTGGCTCGCCTCGAGAAGCCTATAGATGTGGGGGCGAAGGGCGTTATCTCCCTGCCAATCTCTGCTAATCCCGACGACAGACCAAGGCAGATGGTGAGCCTCGACCGCGGCAGACGAGCCGTCACGAGATACGCGGTCGTGGGCGACCGTCTCGTGTATCTTTTTCCAGAAACAGGCAGGACGCACCAGCTCAGACTGCATTGCGCCCACCCCGACGGGCTGAACAATCCGATAAAGGGCGACGCACTCTACGGCACGCCTGCGGACAGGCTCTATCTTTGTGCTGACTTCCTGCAATTCAGCCACCCACGCACGGCGGAGACGCTCAGCTTCCAGCTGGAGAGCAATAACATTATTTATACTTAGCCGAAAGCCATTTGTTTGCAGGTTGTACAAAAAAGGCTAACTTTGCACCCCGTAAGCAAAGCTATAACTTTACGGATGCATAAGATAAGCTACGCCTTGGGGCTTGGTATAGGCCAGCAGCTCAGGAGCATGAACATAGAAGGCTTCAGCATAGAAGACTTCACAGCGAGCGTGAGCGACGTGATGAACGGCAGGCAAACCCAGATGGGCGCGAGGGAGGCTCAGCAGATGCTTAACGACTACTTCTCGAAGAAAGAACGGGAGAACGCCAAGGACACGATTGCCCAAGGGGCGGCTTTCCTGCAAGAGAACAAGAAGCGCGGCGGCGTTGTCACCACGAAGAGCGGACTTCAGTACGAGGTGTTGGCCGAGGGCACGGGCAGAAGTCCACGAGCCACCGACAAGGTGCGCTGCCACTACGAGGGCAGGCTCATCGACGGCACAGTGTTCGACAGCAGCTACAAGCGGGGCGAGCCCGCCGACTTCGGGCTTAACCAAGTGATAACGGGCTGGACGGAGGGCGTGCAGCTGATGAAGGAAGGGGCGAAGTTCCGCTTCTTCATTCCCTATCTCTTAGGATACGGGGAGCGAGGGGCAGGCAGCCAGATACCGCCTTACTCCACGCTCGTCTTCGACGTTGAACTAATCAAAGTGTTATAATACAGAGAGAACATGAAGAAACTTAGTATCGCTTTTGTCGCCATCGTGGTGGCAATCATGGCAAGTTGTGGCAACGGAACTCCGAAAGCCAACCTGAAAAACGACATCGACACGCTGAGCTATGCCATCGGCATGGCGCAGAGCACGGGTCTGAGAGGCTATCTTGTGAACCGTATGGGCGTGGACACTGCATACATCGACGAATTCATCAAAGGACTGAACGACGGTGCTAACGCCGGCGACGACAAGAAGAGGACCGCCTACTACGCTGGGCTTCAGATTGGGCAGCAGGTGAGCCAACAGCTCGTCAAGGGCGTTAACTACGAGCTCTTCGGCGAGGACAGCACGCAGACCATAAACCTCAGGAACTTCCTCGCAGGCTTCATAAGCGGCACGACCGAGAAGGGCGGACTGATGACGCAGGACGAGGCGCAGGACATAGCGCAGCAGAAGATGACCGAGATTAAGCGTGAGCAACTGGAGAAAGTGTATGGCGACTGGCGCAGGGAGAACGAGGCTTTCCTCCAGAACATTGCAAAGCAGGACGGTGTTAAGCAGCTCACCGACGGGGTCTACTACAGCATCATCACTGAAGGCACCGGCGAGATACCCAGCGACACGAGCCGTGTGGAGGTGGACTATGAGGGAAGGCTCATCAACGACACCGTGTTCGACAGCAGCTACAAGCGGGGCGAGGCTACGAAGGTGCGCTGCAACCAGCTCATAGCTGGCTGGACGGACGCCCTCACACACATGCCCGTGGGCAGCAAGTGGACTGTCTACATCTCCGCCGACAAGGGCTACGGGGAGCGTCAGGCAGGTGAGATAAAGCCCTTCTCCACCCTCATCTTCACGATGGAGCTGAAGAGCGTCGTAAGATAACATTAAAGCTTCGGGACGATGAAAAGCAAAGTAATACTCGCTTGCCTGCTGGCTGCCTTCTGCCTCACGGCAAGTGCTGGCAAGAAGAAGGACAAGGTGGTGGCTAAGACGCCCGCCGTCTTGGCGATTGACACCTTGCAGATTGACACGTTCAGCTACGCGGCCGGCAAGGCGAACACCGTGGGCTTGAAGCCTTACCTCGTGCAGCGTATGGGAGTGGACACCACGTATATGGCGGACTTTATGCTCGGCTTCGACACTGACTCTATGACCGTGGCGGACAAGCGCGAGAAGGCTCGCCTGGCGGGCATTGAGATACGCTCGCAGGTGGAGAAGCAGATATTCCCGCAGATTTCCAAGCAGGTGAACGACACAGCCGACGTGCTTAACCGCCTGCTCTTCGTGGCTGGCTTCCGCAGCGGCATATCGGAGGAGAACGACCTCCTGCCCATCCCGATGGACAGCACGCAGGCGTTCGTGAAGCGACAGATGGACAGGTATCACGCCGAGCTGATGGAGGCTAAGTACGGGCCGAACCGCCGCGCCGGCGAGGAGTTCCTCCGTGAGAACGCCACGAAGGACAGTGTCCACGTCACGGAGAGCGGCCTTCAGTACAAGGTGCTCGTTGAGGGTACGGGCGACATCCCCACGGCGAAGCAGAAGGTGAAGGTGAACTACCGCGGCACCCTGCTCGACGGCACCGAGTTCGACAGCAGCTACAGCCGCAAACAGCCGTCCACGTTCACCTGCAGCCAGGTGATAAAGGGCTGGGGCGAGGCGCTCACCATGATGCCCGTCGGCAGCAAGTGGGAGCTTTACATCCCGCAGGAACTGGCGTACGGCGAGCGTGAGAGCGGCAAGATACCGCCTTACAGCATGCTCATCTTCGAGGTGGAGCTGGTGGATATAGTCAAGTAAGAGCCGCTCCCGCTTGGGGGAGCAGACCAATAGGGCTTGGGTGCGTGGCAAGAGCTGCGCACCCAAGCTGCTTTTCCCGCCCTTTCGCCTTTCGCCCTGAAGAACCCCCAGAGGGGGTTGCCTACGGCGAGGCTCGGAACCGTGGGTTTGCAACCCCCGGCTATCCCTCTTCCTACCCTTCCAGGGTGGTATAAGAAGCAAGCTGCTCTTCTCTCACTTGCACGAGCGTTGAACAACCCACGGTAAGGTGCGCAACCAATCAGAACCCCCAGAGGGGGTTCAATACAAGTAGCCGTGGGTTGAAAACCCACGGTAAGGTGCATCGCACTTTTTGAGTGCCGGAGGTTGCTCCGCAACCTATAAAAGCGCTTAAGAGTGGCGAAGCCACTCGACGTCACACCCTAACGCTGCCAAACGTGTTGAGTACCTCCGGCACTCAACTTGGCTAACGCCTTGTTCCGTGGGTATCGCGACCCAGAAACACGGAGTGTTTCCCGATATTAA
>JAJPYQ010000089.1 GCA_021204865.1 Prevotellaceae bacterium
GCGAGGTTTCTCCCGCCATGGCAAAGTGAACTGTGTTCCCTTTGCTCATTTGGCTAACGCACAAGCGTTAGTTAGTGCCGAACGCTCGTGCAAGCGAGAGAAGAGCAGCTAGCAAAACCCCCAGAGGGGGTTTCAGAAGAGTAGCCGAGGGTTGAGCGAAGCGATACCCTCGGATTCGGTGCGCCAGTAAGTTGAGTGCCGGAGGTACTCAACCAATTTGCCAGGGTTTGCGAATGACGTTGAGTACCTCCGGCACTCAATTGGGGCAATGCCCCATACCGTGGGTTGTTCAACCCACGGTTACTCGTATTGAACCCCCTCTGGGGGTTCTCCCACGGCATATCGACGGGCAAGCGCCCCCCGTCAGATTGCTCAGGTGTTGCAGTTGCATACGCTGTAATCCGCAACCATCTCCCTTTCATCAAGCAAATCCAAGTAGGCATCAACCGATCCACATCCAACTTCACGACGAAGCACGACCAACAATATGCAACCGACAAGATAACCCAGAGGGCCCCAGTTGGTCAACGACATTAATATCTATCCACACATTCTTGTATCGGAAAAGCTCCATGTGGAAATAGCGGCCCGTCTCTCTCCTCTCCAACGTGATACAGCCCCCCACGGAACACCATGCAGATGCTGGTAAAGTCGGGCAGATATCTCAATCCTCCGTCCCGCTTCCAAGGCAGAAACGGACACTGCCCGTCAGGTATCACAAGGAACGTCAACGAGCGACATTGCCGATTCGTCCACGTGGCTTCCATCCCCGTCGTCTTTCCTTAAAGAAAATCAGCAGCTTCACTCCATATATGCCAGCCAGGCAAACCACGAACTTGAGACCAATGCCCGCTGTCGCTATTAACATAAATTAGAAATTTGCCATAGAAACCATAGCCGACTTTGCTCTTCCCTCTTCGTCCCATTGCCGCGTCGCGCGCCCGTCCCCCCTTGAGGACCCGGCATACAGCGGAAATCGCGCTTAAATTTTTCTCCCTATATAATCCACAAGCCAAATCCCGACAGAAACATCAGACGGTGGCGGCGAATGCACGCCACCTTGCAGAAGACGAGGAGCGGCGGCACACGTTCCAATCATTCCGCACAAAGAACAAAAGGTGAAATCCTCGCTCCAAAGCTGCAATGCCCCTATCGTGTCCGCCGAAACCGAACTATACAAGGTCTGGCCGTAGAGCGGTAAGCTCAGTTGTATGCCCATACCCGCAGAGTATTGCAGCGTGTGCGTGATGTAGTAAGGCATGCCATCCGCACTCTGGTCGGTAGCGCTGACGGGTGGCTTGAAATTGTCGTCGAACGAGGCGAAGCCATTGAGCTGTGGCAGAAGCTTGGCGCGGTTTTCAGTTATAGCCTCTCTTGCCTGCGCCTCCTCATTTTGGACTGCCTTCAGCTGGAGGTTGTTGCCGAGGACGTAATTTAGGCACTCTGGCAACGACAGCCGTGTTTGGCACCTACAGTCAGTTGACGCGCATAATGCTGTCGTAAGCAACAGGCATAAACCCATTATTCTCTTTCTCATCGTTCTCTCTCTTTTTTGCGCGAAGATATTCCGCCACTGACTATGACGGATATTCCATATCGCTACGGCTATGTTCCATCTTTCTCTTATACAGGAAAACAGAAACTAATAGACGTGATATGGAAGGCCGCGGACAGAACAATGATGTATCTTCGCGTGGAGTAACAGACAAGGATGGGAACAGCGAGACGAAATCCAGCATTTGCGCAGTGGGTTGTGACCAGACGGCTTCATACAACGAGGGTGATATCATCATCATCAACGAGACCGACAAGCTGTAACACGCCATTACCGCCAATTCCAGTATGACTGTCTTGTTAATGTGCAAGCAGGGAAAAACCCAGATATACATTGATAACAAGATGGTGGTGTTGGAGAGCTATGACCTCTTGTTCATACCTCCTGGCACTAACATCACCAACTGGATGTTCAGCGCCGATGTGGAGTGTTCCGCCATTTGCCTGCGCACCATGACGGTACACCATTTCCTGCGCACGCAAGACCTCCTGAACCTGCTTTTCGCCATTCGCAAACATCCGCTGCTGCACATCAGCGCCAACCAGTTCCACAACCTGATACGCCTGAAGGAGTATGTCACACAGATGTTCTCTTCCGCTCATCCTTACTACGGGAAGATTATGTCTCACTTCGTGGAAATCATCCTTTACGACATACTGGGAGCCTACAAAGAAGTGGCGGAAGAAATAGTGTCCCAGGATACAGACACGCCCACCCGCTCCAACCAGCTGTTCACCGAGTTCATAAACCTGCTGCACAGCGACAAGGGCATCCACAGGAAGGTGTCCTATTACGCGGAAACACTATATGTGACACCCAAATACCTGTCCCATTTGTGCAAAGTCACAAGCGGAAGAGCCTGCTCACAGTGGATAACGGAAACGGTCGTCGAGCAGATCAGGCATCTGCTTTGTTACACGGATTTATCCATTAAGGAAATAGCGGACAAGCTCCAATTCTCCAACTACTCCTTCTTCTCCAAATATGTATGCGCTAAAATGGCGTGCACCCCTATGGAATACCGGGAACGGTTCAGGGCAGGGCATCAATGACACCCCCATCCCTGCCTTGTGCCTCCTTTTCCTTAAGTCCCGTCCGATTTCCGTAAGGGCGAGAGCATCTCAAGCCAGTACCTCACCTCCGCCACAGCCCTTAGACGACTCGTACGACGCGTTGCGGTCCCTCGTACGACCCGTCGTGGAGCCTCGTACGACCCGTTGCGGCGGCTAACGTAACCCCGAAGGGGTTGCTCTTGGTAGCCGGGGGTTGAGCGTAGCGACACCCCTGGTGGTCGGCACGACCAAAGTTTGTGCCGAAGGTACAACCCATATCTGCCGCGGATATGTGCAGTACCTTCGGCACTAATTAGGCTTGCGCCTTGATCCGGGGGTGTCGCGTTGCTCGACCCCCGGCTACCATATGTAGCCCCTTCGGGGCTAACCTTAACCCCCGGCTACGCAACGTCCTACCCCTTCGGGGCTGGCTTCTCTCTGTGTGACAAATTCAATAACTTACTGTCACAGTTTCGTAGGTTGACTGCGGAATTGTAATACCTTGCTCTCGCGCTTTCTGCCTGATACTGCGCATCTCTTTCTGAGCCTCCCTTAAGAGCTGCTTTTGCCTTGTGTAGTTGCCCGTGTTGAGGCTTTGACCATTGGTTCCGCTCACATCCGTTCCGTTTCTCTTGGTTCGCGTCCCGGTGTTTGTCAGCGACTCGTAGTTGGACTTCGCCCTCCTTTCCCACTGTTCATATTGCATCTTAAGGGAAGAGCCTGAACCAGAGGAAGAGGATGATGAAGAGGAGGAGGAGCTAATCATTGAAGAATAGTCACTGGCACTATACTGTTGTATAGACCCATAAGATGAGGCTGATGCCGCGAGATTAGACGCTGCATCCGATATGGCTTGGCTGATTTGCATAGCCATATCCAACCTCCTGTCTCGCCTTATCCGCTTTAAGTTTTCCCTGGCTTTGCTGTTACCCAAATCACTTGCTTGCTGATAATAAGACAAAGCCGTGTCTGTGTCTCCCAAATCCTCAAACATTGAACCGATATTGTTGAGTGCCGAACCCTTAAAGCCTTCCTTGTTACTGTCATCCACCGCTACGCAGAGCATATACTTGTCGTACTTCTCTTGCGCACGTGAAAGGGGCATATCATACGCCTCGTCGAAAATCATCCTTGCTATAGACCTCTCTGCCTTCCCTGTGGTCTTGCTCAACGTGGTCTCATAACCAGCCAAGCCTGCCACGATTTCATCGCCCGTGTTGTCGATGTAAGCATAGCCCTGCGATGATATTATCTCACCATTCTCTCCAATCAGCCACCACATATCGTCACGCAATGCGACAGCGGTATTGTTGTAAGGGAAAGAAATAAGCTCGCAATCTGCACGGACCAATGTCTTTCCTCGAGCAGAGACAAGGCCATACTTTCCATCAATAGAGACAAGGTATATGTTGTCGCCAGAGCCAGCATTCCATAGTTCCATATTGTCATACTTGGCTTCTATCAGCTCTGTTCCAGTGCCGCTGACGAGACCGAACTTGGTTCCGTCGGCGAAAACATAGCATTTACCCGACGGTTCAAGATAGGCATACGTGTTGCCTAACTGCTTGTCTCCATTGAAGAAAGCATATCCGCCAGACACTCTCTTAACTTCCATCTTCATCGCCGTGGGGATCTCAGAGGGATATATTGAGGCCAGCTCCATGTTCCGCTGAGCCACAAGTCTACTCACACTGTCCAGTTTAGCCTCATCCAGTTTATGTTGATTTAGCATATATGGCTTGATTGTCTTCTCGTAGTACTTCTTGATGCCCTTTTGCAGCGACTTGAAATCCTTATATTTAAAAGGAACTATAACCTCATTAAAAGGCGTTATTAGTCCATAACGCCCTTGGTCATTGACCGCTGTGTAGAAACTCCCATAAGACTCATACTTGTTAAAACCGTCATTATCCCATTTCTCCGCTCCACAAGTATAGTATACATAATATAAATCTTCCACGCCACGACCATAGTTATTATCATTTACAAGCCTATACTGAAATGGCACTATTTCGGTACCCTCGCAGTCTATGATCCCCCACATACCATTTCTCTTTCCTATATACACCTCGTTTGCAGAACCTGTTAATCCATCATACCCCTCACTTATTGGCTCAAATAGAACATTATATAAGCCGTAAGTATGGTCTTCCTGACGAGCCCAATATATATTTGTTAGATACTGATAACTTAGGTTTCCAAAGTCAGGCGATACTTTCTCTCCATAATAATTTATGGCATAATGTTTGGAATCATCACCCCACACTTCAGCTAATCTGGTGTCCGTAAAATTGGATGCGAACCTATACTTCGGCGGTATTACCCAATCTCCTTCGCCATCAATCTTATAGCCATACAGTTCGGAAACAGAATCCTCCACTGAAATCAAACGTTGGGCAAACAGGCTTATAGGGCAAATTGTCAACGCTATAAGCAGCAAATAAATTCTCTTCATTTTTTGTTCGTTTATGTTTGTTATTAATGTTTTAATCCAAAGGTTGAGGAGGCTTGACGACAAAAAGAACATGGACTGATAACTTCGTCCATGCTTCCTGAGATATTGGCAATACCACCGCAAACCATATCTGAGTAAAAGCCCACGCTGAACACGCAAGTATTGGCCTAAACTCTTGGCCGCTTCAGAAATTGCCGATTTATGGAAGCAAGAATGCAAGCTAACGCTTTTTGTCTTAATGCCCTTTCTTTGCTTTGCTGCATAGGCTATACAGTTTATTTGTCACAAAGGTAAGCATTTTGTATCATTAGTGCCAAAGCGTTTCGCTTTTTTGCGGCAATCCGCTTTTGACTTTTGTGGCAGTTTGCTTTTGGCTTTTGTGGCAATCCGCTTTTGACTTTTGCGGTGACTGCCCTCTTACCTAAGCCTGTTGCGGAGAAAACTAAGACGGGAATATAGCAGGAAGAATATAGCACCGCAGAGGTTCACTGCCCAGGCTGCCCAGAATGCCGTGTGGAAGCTGAAGTTGTGGGAGAGGATGCCGCCCGCAAGTATGCCGATGCCCACACCCATATCCCACGAAACGAGGAGCGTTGAGTTGGCTGTCCCCCGCTGGTCGTGCGTGGCGAGGTTTATGAACATATTCTGGAAGGCGGGGTACATGTGCCCGTTGCCGAGGCCGATGATGAGGGCTGCCCCGTAGTAGCCCCACTGATTATGCATAGCGGCGAACACGAGATAGCCCACCAGCGAGAGAAGAATCCCCTCCGTTGCGTTCCTCACTATCTTGCCTTGGCGCAGCGACTTGCTGCCCGTCAGACGAGACAGTATGAGCCCTATGGCAAGCAGGGCGAAGAAAACTCCCGTACCGTTGGTGATGCCAAGCTCATCCCTGCCGTAGATGGCGATATATGTTGACACCACACCATAGGAGAACGAGAAGCAGACCATGGTAAGCCCCTGGCTCCAACCCCTGAGCAGTATGAACCTGTCGAGCGAGATGGGCATCTTCTTCTTGACAGGGCTTCGCTTGGGAATATCCACCGACGCATTGACAAAGAAGCCCACGAGCGAGAGGATGAAGGCAAGCAGGAAGAGGGCGTTGTAACTGCCGTAGAAGCTGAAGAGGAAGAGCGCGAGGGTCGGGCTTATGGCAGTGGCGATGTTGTTGCTCAAGCCGTAGTAGCCGATGCCCTCAGCCCTGCGGGAGGAGGGCAGCACGTCGATGGCGGCTGTGCTCGTCGCCACCGTGGTGACCCCGAAGGGCGCACCGTGCAAGGTGCGAACCAAGGTGAAAAGCAGCAGCGTGCCCGCGAACACATAGCCAAGGAAGAAGAGGGCGAACACGTCATAGCTCAACAGCAGCACGAGCTTGCGGGGGAACGTGTCTACAAGGTAGCCGCTGAACATCCTTATACATAGCGCCGTGATGGTGTAGCCCGAAAGCACGAGGCCGATGGAGTCCTTGCTGGCGTGGAACGTGTCGCTAAGGTACAGGGGCAGCAAGGGAGCAAGCAGCATGAAGGCGAAATAGAGCAAGAAGTTAGTGCTGAGGAGCTTGAGGTAGTTCCTGTTCCACAGCTTGTCCTTGGTCGGTGTCGCCATTGTCTATCAGCAGATAAAGAGCCTCCCCCAGCCAAGCAAGGCGGAGGGAGGCTCTGTTATGCAATCAGGCGGTCAGTTCATCCACTTCACGTAGCAGAAGTCCTGACGGTGGGGCAGGTTCTCGTTCTTCGGGTAGAGGCGGTAAGCCACCTTGAAGGAGCCAGCGTTGCTCATCACGTGCTCCAGCTCGAAGGTGTAGTTGTTGCCTTCGTGAGAGACCACGGTGAAGGGCTCAACCTTATATAGGTGGTCAACGCCCTCCTTGTCGGTCCAGAGGGAAACGAGCTCAAGAGCCACCGCGTCGTTAAGCCCCGCCTCGTCTATGACAAATCGGATCAGATACTTGCTGCCAGCCACCACGCTGCCGTTCTGCACCTCCTCGGGCTTGTTGCAGGAGACAAGCCGTATGGCGTCCCAACGCTCTGCCACAGCCTCCTTCCAGTGGGCGATGTCCTTGGCGAGCCTGTTGTTGTCGGCGCTGAGCCTGTGGAAGCGGTCGCGCATGGGGTCGTAGAACTTCGAGTAGTAGTCGTCGAGCTGCCTCTTCATGGTGTAGTGTGGGGCGATCTGCGAGATGGAGTTCTTTATCACCTGTATCCACTCGGGGCTGTAGCCACGGCTGTTGCGCGCGTAGTAGAGCGGCATTATCTTGTTCTCAAGCAAGGAATAGATAGTAGCTGCGTCGAGCTGGTCCTGATGGTCTTGGTTCTGGTAGGTGCGCTTCGAGGTCAATGCCCAGCCCGCGCCCTCGCGGTAGCCTTCGTACCACCATCCGTCGAGCACGGAGAGGTTCACCACACCGTTCATCAAAGCCTTCTCCCCGCTCGTCCCGCTTGCCTCCATGGGGCGTGTCGGGGTGTTCATCCAGATGTCGACGCCTGAGATGAGGCGGCGGGCAAGCTGCATATCGTAGTTCTCGAGGAAGATGATCTTGCCGAGGAACTGCGGCATCTGGCTGACCTCGTAGATGCGCTTGATGAGCCCCTGCCCTGCCCCGTCGTTGGGGTGTGCCTTGCCGGCGTAGAGGAACTGCACGGGGTAGTTGGGGTTGTTCACTATCTTCTCCAAGCGGTCGAGGTCGGTGAAGAGCAGGTGTGCCCGCTTGTAGGTGGCGAAGCGGCGGCCGAAGCCAATGAGCAGGTGGTTGGGGTTGATGCGCTCCATAATGCTGAGCACACGGGAGGGGTCTCGCTGGTTCTTGAGCCAGTTGTCGTGGAACTTCTGGCGGATGTACTCGATGAGCTTCGTCTTGAGCTGCATGCGGGTGTTCCATATCTCGTCGTCGCTGACTTCCTGAATGGCTTCCCAAATGCTCTGGTTGCTCTGGTCCTGAAGGAAGTCAGGGTCGAAGTACTTAGCGTAGACCTTGCGCCACTCGTTGGCGCACCAAGTGGGGAAGTGCACACCGTTGGTGACGTAGCCCACGTGGCTCTCCTCGGGGAAGTAGCCCTTCCATATCCCGGCGAACATCTTCTTGCTCACCTCCCCGTGCAGCCAGCTTACGCCGTTCACCTCCTGAGAGGTGTTGCAGGCGAAGGTTGACATGCAGAAGCGCTCTCCGTGGTCGTCGGGGTTGGTTCTGCCCATCCCTATGAACTCGTCCCACGAGATGCCGAGCAGCCCAGCGTAGCCGCTCATGTACTTTCCGAAGAGACCCTCGTCGAAGTAGTCGTGACCGGCAGGCACAGGGGTGTGGACGGTGTAGAGCGAGGAGGCTCGCACAAGCTCGAGAGCCTGCGTGAAGGTCAAGCCCGACTGCACATAGTCCACGAGGCGCTGCACGTTGCACAAGGCCGCGTGCCCCTCGTTGCAGTGGTAGACATCCTTCTTGATGCCAAGCTTTTTCAAGAGCAGCACGCCGCCTATGCCAAGCAAGATCTCCTGCTTCAGGCGGTTCTCCCAGTCGCCTCCGTAGAGGGCGTGGGTGATGGAGCGGTCGAACTCTGAGTTGCGCTCGTTGTCGGTGTCGAGCAGGTAGAGTTTCACCCTGCCCACGTTGACACGCCACACGTAGGCGTGAACGTAGTAGTTCATATAAGGCACGTCCACCACCATCGGGGTGCCGTCCGCATTCATCTGCTGCTCGATGGGCAGGGAGCTGAAGTTCTGTGCGTCGTAGTTGGCTACCTGCTGCCCGTCCATATTAAGCGACTGGGTGAAATAGCCGAAGCGATAGAGGAAGCCTACTGCGCAAAGGTCTACATTGCTGTCGCTTGCTTCCTTGATATAGTCGCCCGCGAGGATGCCCAAGCCACCCGAGTATATCTTAAGGCACTGGTTCAGCCCGAACTCCATGCAAAGGTAAGCCACGCTGGCCCGTGTCTTGTCAGGCTCAACGTCCATATAATAGCGGAACTGCCTGTAGACATCGTTCATCTTCTTCAGCACCGCCTTGTCCTTGGCCAGCTCAAGCATCTTCTCGTAGCTGAGGTGCTCGAGCATAAGGACAGGGTTGCCGCCACACTCGTCGAAGAGTTTCTCGTCGAGGTTGCGGAACAGGCTGCGCGCGTCGTGGTTCCAAGCCCACCATAGGTTGTGCGCCAGCTCGTCGAGCTTGCTGAGCTGCTCTGGGATGTGACTACGCACCGAGATCTGTCGGAACGTAATCTGGTTCGCATTACTTGCCTTAATCTTCATAGCCTTAAACGTTTAGTATGTTTGGTCATTGTCTGTCGCTCACTCTTGCCGCTGCGTTCCTCAGGGCGATGTCGTACGCCTCGTAGTAGTGCCTGATGAAGTTCTCCCAGAGTGCCTTCTGCGCCAAGTCGCAGGCTGCCTCTCGTGCCTTCTCGCACTTGGCAGGGGCGTAGGAGATGTATTCCTCTATCACCCGCACCACGGTGTCGGTCACCTCGTGGTAGTTGTAGTCGGTACGGCGTATAACCTCCACCCCGTCCTCTATGTGGCTCACGCCTCCCTTCTCCTTGTTTGCCCAGAGGCCGAAGCCGCTGAGGCTGGTGGTAATGCAGGGGATATGGAAGGCGACGGACTCGAGGGGTGTGTAGCCCCAGGGCTCGTAGTAGGAGGGGTAGACGCTGAGGTCGCCCGCGATGAGCAGGTCGTAGTAGGACAGGTTGAAGACCCCGTCCTTGCCGTCGAGGTAGCAAGGCACGAATATCACCTTCACGCGGTCGTCCCTTTGGTTGTGCATATTGTACCACTGCAAGGCTCTCAGCACCGTGTCGCTCTGCATATTGTGCAGGTTGTGCGTCAGAACGGGGTTCTCCAGCGGGGAGTGGAACTCCCGCCCGCTGCTGAGCCTTGCGACGAGGTCGGGGCGCGGCTCGCTCACCCAGGCGGGCACCATCACGAACGCCAGCACGTCGCGCCTGAGGGAGTTGCCCTTTTGCAAGCGTGACATAGCGTCGATGAAGACGTCTATCCCCTTGTTCTTGTACTCGTAGCGCCCGCTGGTGGAGATGATGAGCGTGTCGTCGCTGAAGGAGCTGCCCGTGAGGGCGTTGGCCACGGAGAGCATCTTGCGCCTTGCCTTGCGCCTTGCCTTGGGGAAGTCGTCCGCCTCTGGCACGAAGTCATTCTCGAAGCCGTTGAGCAGGACGGCGTCGCACTTGCAGTCCAGCAGCTGTGCGCACTCCTTGGCGGTGATGTCGCTTACGGTGGTGAAGCAGTCCACGTTGTGCGCCGTCTGCCTCTCCACGCTGTGCTTTGCCTCCATGTTAAGCTCCTGGGCCATCTGGTTGCCGTTGTAGGCGTAGAGATAGTCGTAGAGGGGCTTGTCGTTGCCCGCTATGCTTCGCCCTATGCTCGTGGCGTGGGTGGTGAAGACGGTGGCTATGACCGGCACGTGTGTGCGCACGTAGAGGGCGCCCAAGCCCGACATCCACTCGTGCGCCTGGAAGAGGACACGCTGCCCGGCGCGCCTTAGCTGGTGGTTGTAGAAGCTCTCCACGACACGGCCCGCCCCGTAGGCGAACATCGAGGCCTCGTCGTAGTCGCCGTAGGAGTGCAGGGAGTTGACCTGGAACTCCGTCCACATTGCCCCGTATATCTCGTTCCTGACGGCATAGTAGGGCTCGAAGTCTATGAGCACCACCAGGGGCCTTCCCGGTATCCTCCAGCGGCCAGTGCGCACCAGCACGCCCTCCTTCTTAGCCTTGGTCACCCACTTGGGGAACAGCTTGTTGTCCTGCTCGAAGTAGGGGCACTCCTTCTCTTTCCAGACATCGGGGCCGATGAAGACGAGCCTGTCGCCCATCGCTTCCTGCAAGACCTTCGCCCTTGTTGATAGCACTGTGTAGATGCCGCCGACCTTGTTGCAGACCTCCCAGCTTGCCTCGAGGACGAAGTCGGGCATCTGCCCTTCCCAGGAACCTAAATCCATAAGTGTTTTGCTTATTGAGTGTGGCAAAGGTACGCATTCCAGGGTATATTACTGTATTAAACGGGCGGGGAGTTGGGGCAATTATTGATATATGTCAAGTAATTCGGCTCAGGGCGGGCGGTTAAGGGGTGCGGGGGCGAGGGATTACGACAATAAATGAATACCTTCGCCCGCATGAGACACCTGCTGTCATTCATCTGCCTAAGCCTTGCCTGCCAGGGTGCCTTGGCTGAGGGGCCCTGGAAGTTCCGTATGGAGAATGCGGAGAACGAGGTTCTGCTCTGCCTGGACCTCTACGAGGAGAGCGTCGACGTGCCCGGCATGAGCATGTTCGGCCCTATGAACGGCTACCTTGGGGGAAAGGGTGTGTACGGCGTGTGGATGGTCACGTCGTTCAAGATTGTCTCCGACAAGGAAGCCCAGCTCCACCTCTCCAACGACCAGGGGAGCGAGACCCAGCCCGCGCGCCTCACCTGGACAAGCGACACCACCTGCCTCTTCGAGCAGACGGGCGGCAACGTCATAAAGAAGGCGGTGAACCGCAAGCTGGTGAAGATACCCGCCAAGCTTGAGCTAAGACGGGCGGCGCGGTAGACCCCTTGCTCCTTTATACCTTATATTTATGTCAGTGGCCGCGGAAGGGGTGTAGACCCCCTTCGCTAAAGAGGTGTAGACCCCTTTGACTAAAGAGGTGTAGACATCTTTTGCGAAAGAGGTGTAGACCCCTTTGGGGGGAGCCTGCCTAAGCTTTGCGGGGATGTGTCAGTAGACGTAGAGCTCGTCGCCCACCCGCGGGGCGTAGTCGAAGGAAAGGTGGTTCTTCTTGTAGATGGTCTCCAGTTTGACGCCGTAGAGCTGTGAGATGGAGTGCAGCGTCTCGCCGTCCTGCACGATGTGGGGCACCCGCTTCATGCTCTTGTCGGCCTTCGACTTCTTCTCCTGCAGGTATACGATCTCGCCCGGGTAGACGTCCGTGCCCTTGGGCATCTCGTTGTACTTCCTGAGCTTCGAGGCGCTCTTGCCGGCGGCCTTGGCGATGGTGCGGAGGTCGTCCTCGTCGGTGGCTACGATGTAGTAGAGCCCGTTGGAGCGGCCTATCCTGTGCGAGGCGAAGAACTCCTCGGGGCTGACACCCTTGCCCTTCTTCTGCTTGCCAGAGCCGTACTTGTCGTAGCGGGTCAGGTCGTAGCGGTCGATGATGCTGATGAGGCTCTGGGCGTAGTGAGGGTTGGTGGCGTAGCCGCACTTCTGCAAGCCCCGCGCCCAGCCCTTGTAGTCGGTGATGGAGAGGCGGAAGAGGCGCTCGTAGCGGGGCTGCTGCAGGAAGAGGGAGTGGTCCTCGTAGCTGTCGGCCGCCTTGCGGTACTTGCGGAACTTCTCGTTCTTCCTGTCGTCGTCGGCAAGGATATAGGACCCTTTCCAGCCCGAGCTCACCTTGATGCCGAAGTGGTTGTGAGCCTTAGTGGCGAGGCGGCTCTGCCCTGCGCCGCTCTCCAGCAAGCCCTGCGCGAGGGTGATGCTTGCGGGGATACGGTACTTCCTCATCTGCTCCTGGGCCATGCCCTTGTAGGTGTCGATGTAGGTCTCGTAGGCGTTCTTCCTGTGCTGTGAGTACGCCCCCTGGAGTGAGAGGAGGCAAAGGCAGATGAGTGTAAGGCTTCGCTTGAGCATTGCGGCACAAAAGTAGGCAAAAGTTGGCAGAAAAGGAATATCTTGCTTACTTTTGCAGGCGTTTTCAAGAACCACACAGCTATATATGATAACGCTATCCAACCTCGCCATCCAGTTCGGCAAGAGAGTGCTCTATAAAGACGTGAACCTTAAGTTCACCCCTGGCAACATCTACGGGGTGATAGGCGCTAACGGGGCGGGGAAGTCAACCCTCCTGAAGGCGATAAGCGGTGAGCTCGACCCCACGAAGGGGACGGTGGAGCTGGGGCATGGCGAGAGGCTCTCCGTGCTTAGTCAGGACCACTTCCAGTACGACCAAGAGACAGTCCTCAACACCGTCCTTATGGGGCACACCACGCTGTGGGAGGTGATGCGAGAGAGGGAGGCACTCTACAGCAAGACGGACTTCACCGACGAGGACGGCATACGTGTGGCGGAGCTGGAGGAGAGGTTCGCCGAGATGGGAGGCTACACGGCTGAGAGCGACGCAGGGGCGCTGCTGTCTGGCTTGGGCATAAAGGAAAGCAAGCACGGACTGCTGATGAAGGAACTCTCGGGCAAGGAGAAGGTGCGGGTGATGCTCGCCAAGGCTCTCTTCGGCAACCCCGACAACCTTCTGCTCGACGAGCCTACCAACGACCTCGACCTCGACACGGTGGAGTGGCTTGAGCAGTACCTCTCGGAGTTCGAGCAGACGGTGCTGGTGGTGAGCCACGACCGTCACTTCCTCGACAGCGTCTGCACACACACCATAGACATAGACTTCGGCAAGATAACGATGTTCGCTGGCAACTACTCCTTCTGGTACGAGAGCTCGCAGCTCGCCCTCCGCCAAGCCCAGAACCAGAAGGCAAAGGCAGAGGAGAAGAAGAGGGAGCTGGAGGAGTTCATCCGCCGCTTCTCTGCCAATGTGGCAAAGAGCAAGCAGACCACAAGCCGCAAGAAGATGCTCGAGAAGCTTAACGTGGAGGAGATACGCCCCAGCACACGCAAGTACCCGGGCATCATCTTCCAGATGGAGCGTGAGCCGGGCAACCAGATACTCGAGGTGGAGGGGCTGAAAGCCGTGGCGGAGGACGGCACGGTGCTGTTCTCTGACGTGAGCTTCAACGTGGAGAAGGGCAACAAGATAGTCTTCCTCAGCCACGACCCAAGGGCGATGACCGCCCTCTTCGAGATAATACAGGGCAACCGCCAGCCCGAGGCAGGCACGTTCAAGTGGGGCTTGACCATAACCACCGCCTACCTTCCGCTTGACAACACGGACTTCTTCAAGAGCGACAAGAACCTCATCGAGTGGCTAAGCCAGTTCGGGGAGGGCAACGAGGTCTTCTTCAAGGCGTACCTCGGCAGGATGCTCTTCAGCGGCGAGGAGGTACTTAAGAAAGTGAACGTGCTGTCGGGAGGCGAGAAGATGCGCTGCATGATAGCCCGTATGCAACTGAGGAACGCCAACTGCCTCGTGCTCGACACGCCCACCAACCACCTCGACCTCGAGAGCATACAGGCTTTCAACAACAACGCCCGCCTCTTCAAGGGCAACATCCTCTTCGCCAGCCACGACCACGAGTTCATAGAGACCGTGGCGAACCGCATCATTGAGCTTACCCCCAACGGCACGATAGACAAGCTGATGGAGTACGACGAGTACATCTCCAGCGACGCTATCAAGGAGTTGAAGAGCAAGATGTATGGGGACAACTAAGGCTTCTTTGGCACAATGCTTGCTAAGCGTGCCGCTAAAACCTAACAACAATCATGGCAGAAGATATAATAAAGGAAGAGCTTGAGGCAGAGGTTAAGGCTGAGCCTGAGGCTGAGGAGGTTAAGGAACCAACCATTGAGGAAAAGCTTTCCGAGGCTGAGGCTCGCATAGCGGAACTGGAGAAAGACCGCCTCTACAAGCAGGCGGAGTTCGACAACTACCGCCGCAACGCCATCAAGGAGAAGGCTGACCTCATCCTTAACGGCGGGCGGAAGGTGCTCGAGACGATGCTGCCCGTGGTGGACGACTTCGAGCTTGCCATCCAGCACATCGAAGCGGAGAACGACGTTAAGGCTGTCAAGGAGGGCGTGGAGCTTATCCTTAAGAAGCTGCTTCAGACACTGAAGACGCACGGCGTTGAGCAGATGGACACCAAGGACAAGGAATTCAACACCGACTACCACGAGGCGATAGCCCAGATACCCGCCCCTAAGGACGAGCTGAAGGGCAAGGTGGTTGACTGCACCAAGAAGGGCTACACGCTGAACGAGAAGGTGCTGAGGTTCGCACAGGTGGTCGTGGGAGTGTGACACGAGAGTAAGGAGGCAAGGCTATGGATAAGAGAGACTACTACGAAGTGCTTGGCGTGAAGAAGAACGCCACGGCGGCTGAGATAAAGGCGGCTTACAAGCAGATGGCCATCAAGTACCACCCCGACCGCAACCCCGGCAACAAGGAGGCGGAGGAGAAGTTCAAGGAGGCAGCCGAGGCTTACGACGTACTGCGTGACGAGAAGAAGAAGGCACGCTACGACCAGTTCGGCTTCGCTGGCTTGCACGGCGGAGCAGGAGCAGGCGGCTTCAGTGGCGGAGGGATGAACATGGACGACATCTTCTCTATGTTCGGCGACATCTTCGGGGGGCACTTCGGAGGAGGCTTCGGGGGCTTCGGTGGAGGAGGCTCGCAAGGCAGGAGGGTGTACCGTGGCAGCGACCTTCGCATTAAGGTTAAGCTCACGCTTAACGAGGTGGCTACGGGCTGCACCAAGAAGTTCAATATACACAAGTACGTACCCTGCTCCCACTGCAACGGGACGGGCAGCGAGGACGGGCAGACGCAGACCTGCCAGGCGTGCAAGGGCACGGGGGCGGTGTACCGCACCGTCAACTTCGGGCTCGGGCAGATGCAGACGCAGCAGACCTGCTCGGCTTGCGGAGGAGAGGGCAGCGTGATGAAGAACCCTTGCAAGTACTGCAAGGGCGAGGGCGTTGTGCAAGGAGAGGAACTGATTGAGGTGGACATCCCCAAGGGCGTGGACACGGGCATGGTGGTTACGGTGCGGGGCAAGGGCAACGCAGGCAGGCGAGGCGGAGTGAACGGCGACGTGCAGGTGCTCGTGGAGGTGCAGGAGCACAAGGACTTCGTCAGGCAAGACCAGAACCTCATCTACAACCTCCTGCTCGACGTGCCCACCGTCATCCTCGGCGGGCAGGTGGAAGTGCCGACCCTCGACGGCAGGGTTAAGATAAAGATAGACCCGGGCACGCAGCCGGGCAAGGTGCTTCGCCTAAGGGGCAAGGGGCTGCCTGCTGTGCAGGGCTACGGCTACGGCAACGGGGACATCATCGTGCAGGTGAGCGTCTACATACCCGAGACCCTAAGCAAGGACGAGCGCAAGGCGGTGGAGCAGCTCAGGGATAGCGACAACTTCTCCCCCAGCCAGAGCGCAAGGCGCAAGGGCTGCAGCAAGTTCAAGTCGCTCTTCGAGTGATGACGTACCAGGAGGCTACCGACTACCTATTCAACTCCGCCCCCTTGTTCCAGAACGTGGGCAAGGAGGCATACAAGGAGGGCTTGGACAACACCCAAGCCCTCGACCTTCACTTCGGGCATCCCCACCACAGCTACCACACCATACACGTGGCAGGCACCAACGGCAAGGGCTCGTGCAGCCACACCATCGCCGCCATACTGCAAGAGGCTGGCTACAGGGTCGGGCTCTACACAAGCCCACACCTGACGGACTTCCGTGAGCGCATCCGTGTGAACGGGTGGATGATACCCGAGCAGCGTGTCGTCAGCTTCGTCGAGCAGGAGCGAGGCTTCTTCGAGCCCCTTCACCCCTCCTTCTTCGAGCTTACCACCGCGCTCGCCCTGCTCTTCTTCAAGGAGCAAAGGGTGGACGTGGCAGTCGTCGAGGTGGGGCTGGGGGGGAGGCTGGACTGCACCAACGTCATCCTGCCCGACCTCAGCGTGATAACCAACATCAGCTACGACCACACGCAGCTCCTCGGCAACACCCTCGAGCTCATCGCCCGCGAGAAGGCGGGCATCATAAAGGACGGAGTGCCCGTCGTCGTGGGCGAGACTGGCGGCAACGTGAGCGTGAGGCGGGTGTTCACGAGAGAAGCCCGCAGGCACGGCTCTCCCATAGTGTTCGCCGACGAGGCGGGCGAGGTGCTCAGCTCGAGGGAGACGAGCGACGGCAGAGAGTACTACACACTGCTCGCGGGCAGGCTCACGGGCGAGCTCGCAGGGCTCTGCCAGACACGCAACACCGCCACCATCCTCAGCTCCCTCAGGGCGCTGCGCAAGAGAGGCTACCGCATCGAGGACAGGGACATCGCACGGGGCTTCAGCCGCGTCTGCCGCCTCACGGGGCTCAGGGGGCGCTGGCAGAAGGTGGGGAGCGAGCCGCTCACCGTGTGCGACACGGGGCACAACCCCGCAGGGCTCGCCTACATCGGCCGGCAGCTGAGCAGCACCAAGTGCGAGCGCCTGCACATCGTCCTGGGCATGAGCGACGACAAGGACGCCCGCCAGAGCCTCGCCCTCCTGCCCAAGAGCGCCGAGTACTACATCACACAAGCCTCCGTGCGCAGGGCTATGCCTGTGCGCAGCCTGTCCATAGCCGCAAGGGAGGCGGGCCTGAGGGGCGAGTGCTTCCCCAGCGTTGCCGAAGCCTACGCAGCGGCCAAGGGGCGAGCCTCCAGGGAGGACATGATATTCGTCGGGGGAAGCTCCTTCGTAGTGGCTGACTTCCTCTCGTTGCTATCCCTTTGAAAGGGTCACGGTGAGTCGTGACAGTCACCCTAACAAGGGCCACTACGATCACCCTAACAAGGGCCACAACAGTCACCCTAACAAGGGCCACCTTCACGACTCTTATACAGGGACCACGAAGCCTAAGCGTGGGTCAGCGCAGGAAGTAGTCGATGATGAAATAGGCCACGAGCGAGGCAATCCATCCAAGCAAAACCTTGAGGGATATGTTGCGCACGTACCACCAGATGCTCGCGTCCTCGCTCTTCATAAAGGCGTAGCCCGCCGTGTTGCCTATGGGCAGGAGACAGCCCCCGAGGCAGCCCGAGATTACCACCAGGTGCCAATACTGCCCGTTCTGCATGAAGAGCTGCTGGTATACGCTCGCCCCGTCGAACGATGGCACGACGGGATAGATGTTGATGGCTGAGAGCACGAGGCAGACATTGTCGAGGAAGGCGGAGATGAAGCCCGTGAAGAGCGATAGGATGTAGATGTCGTGGATGTTGCTGTCGAGCCACTCCGAGCACCAGCGCATAGCCCCTATCTCCGTCAGCACGCTTATGGCAAGGGCAACGCCTATGAAGAACATGATCACTTGCAGGACCTCGTAGTGCAGGCGGCGGTCGCTGCCTGGAAGCAGCATAGGCTGCTCGGTGCGTATGCTGCGGCTGTTGAATATCTCGTTGAGCATCCACACCACTCCAAGCACGCAGAGCGAGCCGAGGAAGGGAGGCAGCCCCGTAATCCTGTGGAACGAGGGCACGAACCAAAGCCCCCCCATGCCGAGGAACAGCAGAGTGACACGCTGCCACAAGGGCATCGTGCTCTCGTCGCCCATGAAGATTATGCGGCTGCGGTTAAGGTCGAGGTGCTCGGGCAGGCTTTGTCTGATAAGAACTGTTGGGACTGCCGTGCCAATCACTGCGGGTATCACCAGAGAGGCCGAGAAGTCGGAGGGAGTGACCGCCCCCTTGGCCCACACCATCAGCGAGGTAACGTCGCCTATCACCGTGAAGCAGCCCCCACAGCAGGCGGCTATAACGATGCAAGCCCCCACGAAGCGGCGCTGCCTCTCGCTTGCCAGGAGGCGGCGCATAAGCACAAGCATAAGCACTGCCGTGGTGAGATTGTCGAAGTTGGCGGAGATGACGAAGGTTACGAACACGAAGCCCCAGAGGATTCTATTGGTGCTTCTCACCCGAAGCAAGGGGATGATGAAGTCGAAGCAGCCGTTGTTACTGAGCACGTCAACGATTGACATCGTGGTGACAAGGTAGAGCACGATGGAGCAGATATAGGCGCTGTAGCGCACGAACACGTGCGTCGAGATGAACTCCTTAGCCGCCTCAATAGAGTAAGCCGCCCCGCCGAGGAAAGCTGTGAACTCGTCCCCGTGCACACGGTAAACGAAGTCGACGCACATGCACATATAGAGAATCCAGCCAAGCACGCCTGCGAACATGGCTATCGCTGCCTTGTTGATGCGCGTGAGATGCTCGCTCGCGATGAAGACGTAAGCCAGCAGCATTAGAACGACTATAACGGCAGTCACCTCTCCTCTTCCTTGTTAACCGACGCAAAATAAGGGGAAAAAAGCGAAGCAAGCAAGAGTTCCCACCATTTTGTGGCAGGGCGAGGGCAAATAGCCCGCACGTCGTGGGCTAAGGACAAGCGACGAGCAAAATGACAAGCCGCAAGCCCTAAACGGCAACCAAACGGCAACCCAAAGGGCGGCAAGCATTAAAAAATGAGCGCCAAGGCTTGCTTTTATGATTTCTTTCGTATCTTTGCCGAGCGAAACACTAAAGTAAATCAATTCAATCAATATGGAATTCAAGAAACTATTGCTTGCGATGGGCTTTGCAGCCATGGCAATCCCCACGTTCGCCCAGTATGAGCAGTACCTGGGCAAGGTAGACCTCACCGACGACGAGACACGATGGAGCGTCTCCTACATAGGGCAGGAAGAGATAACGGACACGGTGAAGACGGTGAGCGGCTACGTGACAATGCTCCAAATGCACTTTAACGGTGAGAACTGGGCCGATATGTACGAGACGTGGAAGTGGCTTATCGACAACGCACCAATAGCCACCGTCGCCATCTACGCACGTGGAGCGACGATGCTGCACAACCTGATCCAGAGCGAGACTGACGCAGAGAAAAAGAAAACATATCTGGCTGACCTGATGAATCTCTTCGACACACGCCTCAAGCTCCTGCCTTACCTCAACGCAAGCGTGCCCGAGGGCAAGCGCGGACGTGCCACGGAGGGCGACGTGCTCATAGCGAAAGCCAACTATTACCACATTGACGCTTACGGCATCGACCCCGACTACACGTACAACACCATATATGATATGTACGCGAAGGGCATTAACAAGATCAACGAGGAAGGCGGCCGCGAGGTGAAGGGCATATACATCCAGTACTACTTCTCCGTTAGTTATGAGCTTTACAAGGTGGACAACGACTTCTTCCGTGAGCAGTTCCTCAACGATTACCTGTCGGGACGCGAGGTATGCGACAAGATGCTTCAGCTGGCGAAAGAGGAGACCGACCCCGACAGAGCGCAGTTGATCGTCGACGAGTACGACCGCCCGTTGGCTATCATCGAGCAGACTTTCGCCGAAAGCGGTGCGGCCAACCGCGAGCAGCTCATAGCGATGTACACCCCGAAGGTGGAGCAAAACAAGGATAACCTCAACTACTTGCGCAGCGCGATGAACGTACTTTCCAACAACGAGTGCGACGACACGGACGTTTACTACACGGCCGCCAAGTACGCTTACGACATTGAGCCGACCTACGAGAGCGCAATCGGTATGGCACAGTACAGCAAGCAGCAAGGCAAGATGGACGACATGCTGACCTACTACAACAAGGCTCTCGAGCTTTGCACCACAGACAAGACCCGCGGACGCATCTGCATGAACATCGCCTCCAGCCTTATCAACGGCAAACAGTACACGGGCGCGCAGGTTTATCTCGACCGAGCCACAGAGTATGACGCTGACCTCACGGGGCAGGCTTGCCTTAAGAAGGCCATCGTGTTCACCGCTCTCGGGCAGTATCCGCAGGCGCTCACTTGCTGCACAGACGCAGCAGCGGCCGACATCACCGTGAGCGGCTCAGCTAACCGTCTTAGCGAGAAGATCAAGGCAGCGCAGGCTAACGCCGCCGCTAACGCCAAGGCCAAGGCAGCCTACGACGCTTACATCGCACAGCAGAAAGCGGAGGAAGACTTCTGGGGCAAGAAGTAATCAGCAAACAAGCCGCATAGAATTAGCGACATCATAGTGTTTTTAGAACGGTTCGGGATGAGGTCTTTGAGGCTTCATCCCGAATTATTTTCCCCAAAAACCTGCGGGACGGAGGCTAACAGCCACGCAGTCTTTTCCTTACGGCCACGCAGTCTTTTCCTCTCGACCGCGCATTCTTTTCCTCACGGCCGCGCATTCTTTTTCTCACGGCCGCGCATTCTTTTTCTAAAAGTCGCGCATTCTTTTTCTAAAAGTCGCGCCGACTTTTTCCCTCGACTGCGCATTCTTTTGCCCCAAAACCACCGATGTTTTAGCCCAAAACCACCGATGTTTTTTCCTCAACCGCGCCGACTTTTTCTCCCGACCGCACGAGACGAATCAATCGGCCCGCCTTGTCACTCGGCGAAGTCGGGCAGAGAGGGGGCGGGATTGTACGTGATGCCCTCGAGGGCGTTGCGACCCTCAGGGTCGGTCAACACGAAGGTGAACATCCATTTATTAAGCCTCACGCCAGGCGCCGGCACGTAAGGCAGCTTCAGGAAAACCTTGTTCCAGCCCTTGCGCAAGCGCACCTCGAGGGGCTTCCTCGCAGAGAAGTTCTCGTTGAGCAGCGGCTGCTCACGGCTCGCTCCGCTGGGGTCGCCCAGCCATTCGGGCGGAAACAGCTCCTCTTCGTTAAGCCAGAGGCGGGAGCCCTTGCGGTCCCATTGCGAGGGGAAAGGCGCAGGGTCGGCCTCGGAACGGCTGTAATTCTGAAACTCCACGAGCGCCCCAGCGGTCTGTTCGCGGGGCGAGTAGACGAAAGTCCAGGCGTAAGCCGTGGAGCCGATCTGCGGGTCGGAGAAGAAAGCAGGCACGATGCCGCCCCAAGTGTGGCGCAGATAAACGGCAGCTCCAGTGGCTTGGCGGGTGCGGAACGTGTCGGCTCCGAGCACGAAATACGGCTGCGGCCCCAGCGTGTCGGGCGGAAGAATTATGTCAGCCTGCCCGCCGTTGGGGAATGCGTCCGTGATGAGCCAGCGAACATTCGTTTGCTTCACGTATGGTATAGGCTCGCCGGCGAGAGAGTGCCCCTTATGAAAAAGGAAACGTCTCTCCCAGTCAGCGAACTCTTTGAACACGTCGCTGCCCTCGGGCGGCAAGGTCACCCCGCCCTTCTCTATATATTCCTCTCCCCCGCCCTTCCAGGCCCTCTCGGCGGAAGCAAGCACGCAGGCGTAGAAATTATTCTGCCTCAGGATGTCGCTCTGCGAGGGCATCGGGCGGTCGTTCCAAACAGCGGTGATAGTGCCTACAGCCTCGTCTGTGGCAGCCTGCTGGTAGTAGATGTTACTTTTGTATATCCCCACAAGGTCGGCAAAGCAGTCAAAATGATTTATGTAGTTATAGCGGCAGTCGATGTTAGGCTTGCCGGGGACGAATTTCCCCGCGGTCGACCACATTTGCGTCATATCGCAGAAGTCCTGAGCCGCAATGTCAACGCCACGAATCGGGTTCCACACCACCACTTTCCTGCCCAGTCGGCGCACCGTCTCCGCCATCTCCGGCAAGAAAGTCGGGTCGGTTATCTGCTGCTCGTCCGCGCCAATATGGATGTAAGGCGCAAGGGGGAAGGCTGCGGCCACCTCGGCCAGTATCCGCTTCAGCTCTGTCTTCCCCTCCTCGGTCTGCATTGCGTGCCCCATCGCCCGCTCGAACGCCTCGCTGTGGCCGGGCATGTCAATCTCAGGTATCACAGTGATCTCCCTCGCGCGCGCGTACCTTTCTATATTAGTGCACTCGTCCTGCGTGTAGAACCTGCCCGAGTCTCGCGCCATCGTCTCGGCTGCCGTCAGCTTGGGGTAAGCGATGATTTGCATCCGCCACGCCTGGTTCTCGGTGAGGTGGAAGTGGAACGTGTTCACCTTAAAGCGGGAGAGCAGGTCAATCTCGTGCAGGATTTCCCGCGTGTCTATGTAGCTGCGGCCGCAATCGTGCATGAAGCCCCGCACGGGGAAGGCGGGCCAGTCTGTGATGCTCACTGGCTCGAGAACCTCCTCTCCGCTCTCCCACCCCTCCGACAATTGCCAAAGCGTCTGCGCGGCTCGTGTGAGGGAGACCAGATTCAGGGCGAGGATCTCCACCGTGTCGGCTGAGACGCGCAGGGAATATGCCTCACGCTGGTAGCCGGCAAGCGGCTTTTCCCTCGAGCCCTCTATATCGTCGACGAACCGCACGCTTATCATCGCCCCACGTCTGCCTTTGCCTCGGGAGAATTTCTTAATGAACTGGTCGAGCACGAGGCAGGAACTGTCGCACCGCAATGCAATAGGCCTGCCCAACTTAAAGCAAGTCGCGCCCTCGGTCACCGCTATGTTTTTTGGCACGGGCAGCAGGTGTTCCGCCTTGCCATAGGCTGCCGGGTGGCTGAGGGCGGCAAGGATTATCGCGAGACATGCGGGGAGGAAAGGGTTTCTTGCTTGCATGCGGGCAAATTCTCTGTGGGTTCAAAGTTAACGAATTGCGGTGAGTGGGCAAAATGTATGCTGCGCCATCGGGAGGTGTACGCAGTGAAAATTAGCAGATAACACTTTGATAATGAGAGGATAAGGCGGTCTTGCAAGAAAAGTGACACTGACTTTCCTTAAATCTCTTGCGAAAAAGTGTTTCCCATTAGGTTACATCTTGAAAAAGATTGCCATAAATGTGTGAAGTTTCCTAAAGAAAATGAGCTTTATGTTAATACTTATGCTTACCTTTGCACTACTAAACCGAGATATTAAACAAGTAATCCTAATAAACTCTAAACGTATTATGAGTATGAAAACGATGAAGAGCCACGCTCTTGCCGTGGCAACAGCCGTGCTTGCGCTGTCAATGGCATCGTGCGTCGACAACGATTACGACTTGACTGACAACATCGACCTCACCATCACCGTTGGCGGTGACTCTTTGATGGTGCCGAAAAGCGACACAGAAGAGATGACAATGGACGAGATCCTCAGCGTCGACAGCACAAACACTGGCAGTATGCGAATTGCCTCTCAGGGAGAGTGGGACATGAACGAGGGCGACCTCTACCTCTATGCCGACAATGAGGGGGACGAGAACAAGAGTACTATCACCACTCCGACCGCCTACTTGTCCGGCAATTCCATGAACGGAAAAGCCTCTGTAGCCGCAGGCGGAGGGCAGGTGAGCCTAAGCGTGGCGGTGAACACGTCGGACGCAATCAGCGAGGAAATCATAGAGATGGACGAGGCTAACGTCGTGGGGACGCTTACCTTCTCGCTTGAAGGCTCGGGTCTGACGCTGAGCAATGGCTTCACAATCACCCTGCCCGACTACTGGACTGTGCAGGGCTCGGGCAGCAAGTACACTGCCTCGGGCAACAAGATCACCTTCAACGAGGCTGCTTCCCTGCCCACTACGGTGACGGTCTACCCTTCGCACTACGACTTCACAAGCTCGCTTACCAGCTTCACCTCGGGGAACCCTGGCACGCTGACAATGGGTGGCAACATCCTGCTTAGCGGCTACGTAAGCTCGAGTAATGCGTCAGCCAAAGACCTCACCGCAGACATTGATATGAGCCAAACGGAGATGTTGAGCATCTACGGCGTGGTAGAGCCTGAGATAGACATTACCGTCGACCCGATGGAGTTCACGGACATTGACGAGGCACTGCAAGACGAGGAGACTGACCTCGACTGGGACAACCCGCAGATATACCTGACGGTGTTCAACCCCTCGAACATGCCCATCAACTTCTCGCAGATAAAGTTCAAGTCGTCCCTCGAGCACAAGAGCTGGACCGAGACGCACGAGCTTGCCATCGGCTCTGACCATCCTGAGACAACCTTCGGGGACATCATTGCCGAGCCGTCGGGAGAGGAGGGCTACACTCTCGGGCTTTATCCCGACCACCTGCCCACAAGCGAGCTCGACAACGTTGACCGTCAAGTCCAGATAGCCAACATGGTGGACATGATGAGGCGGATACCAGACAGGATAGACGTTTACGACATCGAGGCGAACGTGCCGAGAGACGTGAAGTGCTGGGTGGACATGGGTCACGTTTACGACCTCGACGTCCAGTATTATCTGCTGGCTCCGCTTTGCTTCGGCGAGAGCCTCGCGATAGCGTACAACGACACGCTGTCGGGATGGCAGAAAGACCTTAAGGACGTTGAGAAGGTGTACAATCTGGAAGTCAGCATGGACGTGCACAACAAAGTGCCTTTGCAGCTCGACATGACAGCGGTGCTTATGGACACTCTCCAGCAGGAGATACCCGAAAGCAAGATGAAGCTGACAATGGAGCCCGAGACCCCGAGGCTTGACGCAGGCAAGCCCGAGAGCCCAAGCACGAGCCACGTGAAGATAAGCATAGAGTGCCCCGACGGGGACATCAGCCTGCTCGACGGCCTCGTCGTGCGGCTCATCACCACGAACACCCAAGATTGCTGGGGCGTGAACATCAACCAAGCGCAGAGCGTCACGCTTGACAATATCGAGATTGCAGTTATGGGAGGCATAACATTTAACCTGAACTAAGCCATGAAGACACTACAGATTAACAACAGAGCAATGAAGACTTTAGCCTTAACCGCAACGCTTGCCCTCGGCTGCACCACAGCCGCCTTGGCGCAAGACGGGCTGAGAAGCGCCTACTTCCTCGACGGATACACATACCAGCACCGCATGAACCCCGCCATCGCAGGCGAGAGAAACTACGTAAGCTTCCCCTTCGTGCTGGGAAACATCAACGCAGGGGCGCAGAGCAATGTGGGAGTGTCGAGCTTCCTCTACAAGTTGCCCAGCGGGCAGCTCACCACCTTCATGAACGAGAGCGTCAACGCCAGCAGCTTCCTCTCGGGGCTCAAGGGCAAGAACGAAGTGAACGCCGACCTCACCTACAACATAATGTCGGCGGGCTTCTTCAAGTTCGGGGGCTTCAACACCGTTGAGCTCAACCTCCGCAGCAGCACGTCGACGAGCATCCCCAAGGACATGTTCGCCTTCATGAAGCAGGGCATGACCAGCTCCAACACCTTCTACGACATAGGCGACCTCGGGCTCTCCTCGATGACCTACGCCGAGATAGCCTTCGGGCACTCACGCAAGGTGCTGGACAACCTCAACGTCGGGGCGAAGGTGAAGGTGCTCGTGGGGCTGGCACAAGCCTCGGTGAAGATGAAAGACCTCAAGGTGAGGATGACCGACGAGCGGTGGGAGGTGCAGTCGAAAGGCGAGATGGCGATAGGCCTCAAGGGGCTTGACATGCCCTCCAAGCAGGAGGCTGGCAGGAACTACGACGACGACCCGAGCAGGGCTGACCTTATCTCGTGGGACGACGTGGACATGGGCAGCTACGGCCTCAACGGAGGCGGCCTGGCGTTCGACCTCGGGGCTACCTACAAGTTCCGCGACGACCTCGAGTTCTCCGCAGCCATCACAGACCTGGGCTTCATCAAGTGGGGCAGCAGCACCATAGCCAACACTGCCGACGACACGTGGACCTTCGACGGCTTCCACGAGGTGGGCATGACAAGCGGCAGCGACAACCAGATTGACGACCAGATGGACGACCTCGGGGACGAGCTCGCCGACTTCTTCAACTTCCACAAGACGAGCAAGACCAAGGGCAAGGCGCGCGCCCTCGGGGCAACACTCACCCTCGGCGCTCTCTACACTCCCCCCTTCTACGACGGCAAGCTCAAGGGCGGCTTCCTCTGGACAACACGCATCAAGGGCTCCTACTCGTGGACCGAGGGACGCTTCTCCGCCAACTGGTTCCCCT
The DNA here is from genome assembly GCA_021204865.1 of Prevotellaceae bacterium. Lineage (GTDB taxonomy): Bacteria > Bacteroidota > Bacteroidia > Bacteroidales > Bacteroidaceae > Physcousia. Next base: position 26,476 of record JAJPYQ010000089.1, read on the forward strand.
GCAAGGTCTTCGACATGAGCCTCAACTACGCCGCCTCCAACTTCGGCAGCTCGCTGGGCTGGGTGGCAAACGTGCACACAAGGGGCATCAACTTCTTCCTCGGCACTGACCACCAGTTCCTGAAGATAACGCCCCAGTTCGTGCCCGTGCACCGAGCCAACACCAACGTGAGCATCGGCATCAACTTCCCCTTCGGAGACCGCAAGAGCCTCTAATAAGGCAAGGCGGCGCGACACTGACCCCAAAGAAGCCGCGGCAGCTCAGAGCAAGTTGCCGCGGCTTCCGTTATACACCCTTCGTCACGCCCCTTATACCATCGCCAGGCAACCCCTTGCGAGGGGTTCAACCGAACCCCTTGCGAGGGGTTCAAGGCAACCCCTTGCGAGGGGTTGCCTGAAGGGTGTTATAGAGGCTTCACGAAAGGCCTTATAGAGGAGCCACGGCGCCCAGCCTTGGGGCGCAAGGAAAGCCCTCCCGCTGTCACCAGCGGAAGGGCTCGGTTAAATTGATGAAAATGTTTCGTTCTCGCCGCCAACTGCAAAGAGGTTACGATACAAAAAACAACTGGCGGCGTTTGTCCGTGCGCCTCACGGCGCTCACCGCGCCCTGCCTCGGGGGAACCTTTGGTGAAACCTCAGGGCAGAGCGCCCGACGCCTCACGGCGTGGGTAGAGTTTCAGCAGATGGCTATGCCCGCCTTGGCGAAGGTGGTGTACACGCCCTCCTGCATATAGTGATAGACGTCCCAGTAGTCCTCCTGCCTTGCCCAGAGGCGCACGGTGTACTCCAAGGAGCCCTTGATGGCGGAGATGGCTATGAAGGGCTTGCGCTCGGGCGTGGCGAGTATCTTGGCGTTGCCCTCGATGAGCTGCCCGAGTGCCTTGCGCACGTCCTCGTCCTTGGTGCCGTGGGGCACGGAGACGGTGAGGTCAACCCTCCGCACGTCGTTAGAGCAGTTGGTCACCGTGCCGCTGGAGAGCGCCCCGTTGGGCAGGAAGACCGTCTTGTTGTCAGCCGTGGTGAGGATGGTGTGGAAGAGCTGTATCTGCCTTACCGTCCCCGTGTTGCCCATAGCCTCGATGGTGTCTCCCACGCGGAAGGGCTTGAGGAAGAGGATGACCAGCCCGCCCGCGAGGTTCTGCAGGTTGCCGCTAAGAGCCATGCCGAAGGCTATGCCTATGCTGGCTATCAGGGCGGCGAACGATGTGGTGTTAACGCCGAGGGCACTGATGACTGCCACGAGCAGCAGGATGGTCAGCGTGATGTTCACGAGGTTCTTGAGGAAGCCCTGGATGGTGGCGTCCACGCCCTTCCGCTCCATCATCTTGGAGATGAGGAGGTTGATGCCTCGGATGACGAAACGACCGACGATGTAGATGAGCAGGGCGAGAAGGATGCTCTTGCCCACCTCGACGCACACGTCGAGGCAGTGGCTCGCCAGAGCGCTCAGGGCTGACGTGTCTCCCGAGAGCACTTCCTTGGCTGTTGTCTCGGCATTGTCAACTGCCGCGCTGACAAGGGGGTCTGCTTGAAGTAAGTGTAACATAGTAGTGGTTATAGGTTTGATTGCGAGGCGAAGGTAGCATATTTAGGCATACGCTCAAAGCTTTTCCGCCCCTTTTTGAGGCTAAGCCCTTGCGGGGCAGCCCTTTTATTGCTAATATCGCGGCGGGAAGCACTTAAGGCTAATGACAGATAAAGGTATGAGGAGCAAGACACTTTGCCTCGCGGTGGCACTGACGCTCGCCTCTTGCGGCGGGACGAAGAACGTGTTCATCGACGGGGGGCTTACGGGCTCGTGGGCTATAGAGCGAGCCTTGGACACGGACACAGCGGGGAGCGAGGAGCAGACGTGGATATCCTTCGGCGAGGACGGGAGGATGAACGGCTGCGCGGGCGTGAACCTCTTCTTCGGGGAGTACTCGCTCGAGGGCAGTCAACTAAGCTTAAGCAACGTGGGGATGACCCGCAGGCTCGGGGCGAGCATGGACGTGGAGAGGGCTGTGACCGAGGCTATCAACACGCTACGGACGGTGAGCGTCTCCAAGGACAGGGCTTACTGCCTCGGCGAGGAGGGCGACACCCTGCTCTGGCTCAGGCGCAAGACTGACTGAACGTTTAAGACGGAAGCAACCACCACGATAACAGAAGACACCGCACGCCTGCTCGAGGAGGCGGCGGGGAGGACGGAGACGCCTGCCTTCGTCCCCTGCGACCCCGTGCAGTTCCCACGACGATATGAGAGGCTGCAAGACGCTGAGATAGTGGCTCTGCTCGTCGCCACCATCGCCTGGGGGAGGCGGGAGATGATACTGAGGGACGCGGAGAGGATGCTCCTGCGCCTCGGCAGCTCGCCTTACCTTTACCTTATGCAAGGCGACTTCTCCGCTTGGCGTGAGGGCAACGTGCACCGCACCTTCTTCGAGCAGAACGTCAGGCATTACCTTCGGGGCTTGCGTAGCATCTACGAGAGGCACGAGAGCCTGAACGCCTTCTTCGCCCAGAGGGGGGCGGAAGACGCGTGGGACGTTGCCGCCCTTCTCAGCGAGGAGCTGCTCAAGGCGAACGGCACGCCTGACCCTCTGTGCATCCCCAGGGGCTTCAGGCAGTCTGCCCTTAAGCGCCTCAACCTCGCCCTGCGCTGGATGGTGCGGCGGGGCAGCCCCGTTGACTTGGGGCTGTGGGACTTCCTCACGCCCGCCCAGCTCTACGTCCCCCTCGACGTGCACTCCGCCGCCACGGCGCGCCGCTTTAAGCTCCTCGGCCGAAAGACCAACGACCGCAAGGCAGCCGAGCAGCTTACCGCCACGCTCCGCCAGCTTCGCCCCGAGGACCCCACCTACTTCGACTACGCCCTCTTCGGCCTCGACCTCCAGTAAGAGCCGCCACGCCTGACAGACAATGGCGTGAAGCTCGTAGGGATCGCTGTGCCTATACCTAAGGCTTCGCTGAGGCTTCAGTGAAGTCTCCCCAGAGAGTCCGTCGGAGTCTCCACAGAGGGTCCGTCGGAGTCTCCACAGAGGGTCCGTCGG
>JAJPYQ010000085.1 GCA_021204865.1 Prevotellaceae bacterium
CCCCCACCCTTCGGAAGGACAGGTCTTGCTGGAAGGGCGAGGAGTTCACTCCGCAGAGGAAGTAGTAGCCCACGTCGAAGCCCAGCATCGCCGCCGAGGGGTACTCGCGGGGCAGAGCCGTGTTGAAGCTCTCGCTGTACTTCTTGCCGAAGCTGAGCGACGAGGAGCTTACGGGGCCGTAGTGGCTCTGGCTGAAGACGTACGTGTCGAGGGAGCAGAGGTCGTCGCTGTACTTCGCGGCCAGCGTCAGCCACGAGGGGAAGCCGAGGAGGGCGAACCTGTACTTGGGGTACTTCTGTCGGTACTGCTTGAGGAGCTTGAGCAGCGATGAGAGCGTCTGGTCGGTGTGGCTGTCCGGCACTATCACGTTGGTGTGCGAGGCGTTGAAAGCCATCTGCGCCGCCACCTCGTCGGCGTTGATGTTCAGCGTGCCGTGCGGGAGGGAGTAGGCTGTCACACGGTCGCTCACCGCCGCTTGGAAGGCGTGGTCGGACGGGGTGCCGTCGCTGCACTTCAGCATCACGAAGTTAGCGTCGGCGAGGTTCTCCATAGCCAGTTGCGCCGCCGCGGGGCAAAGGCTCTGCTCGGGGGCGGAGACTTGGTAGACGAGGGCGTTGTCAGCCAGATGCTGGTACTGGACGGGGAAGGGCATCACCAGCTTCAGCCCCCACTGCTTGCAATAGGCGGCAAGAGCCTCCGCCTGCCCCGCCACGCCAGGACCGAACACGACGGCCGCCCCCTTCAGCTCCCCTCGGGCAAGAGCTTCGTTGAGCGAAGCCTCCGAAGTGCCGCTGTCAACGGCGTACACCTCCACGGAGAGGCCCCCGCGCTTCACGCTGTCCACGGCCAAGAGGAAGCCGCGGTAGAACTCCACGGCAGCCTTTCCCTGCGGGCCGCCCGCCTTGAAGGGCATGACCACGCCCACCTTCACCGCCCGCACAGTGAGAGCCGAGGCAAGAAGTAAGAGGAAGAGTGTGAGCCGTCTCATGGCACAGTCGTTGTGCCGGCAAAGGTACGGCAAAGGGGCGAACAATCAAAGCTTTCACCACAAAATGCCGTGACACGCCGCGGCAGAGAGCGGCTACTCTTCACAAGAAGGAGCGGCTCCCTTTCGCAAGAAGGAGCGGCTACTCTTCGCAAGAAGGAGCGGCTACTCTTCACAAGAAGGAGCGGCTCCCTTTCACAAGAAGGAGCGGCTCCCTATCGCGACACCTCACGGCTCTTCGCCAAAAAAGCCAGCCGCTGGGCGGCACAATCCGCAGGGAATTGCTAACTTCGCGGCAAACGAAGACGCTATGAACCGACTGCTCCTCTTTACCTTATTATATATATGTATGGCGACCACGGCCGCTGCCCAGTACCCCACCGTCGACCCTACCGCAACGTACACGACCGTTGACGGGGAGGAGATTGAGGACGCGTCGGACGGGCAGAACGCCCCCTTAGTGGCGCACTTCGCCGCCAACCCCAGCGACGTGGGGGACTACTCGGCTCGCTACGAGTGGAAGATATACGAGCCGGGGGAGGAGGACACGCCCCTGGTGCACAGGTTCGAGGAGGAGATAGACTACACGTTCACCACGAGCGGCTCGTTCTACGTGCAGCTCTACGCCACCTTCACGCTCGGCACGGACACGATAAGCTACCCCGAGGAGGGGGAGGAAGACCCCATACAGGTGGTCATCAGCGAGAGCATACTGGAGATGCCCAACGCCTTCAGCCCCAACGGCGACGGCTACAACGACGTGTACAAGGCGAAGGAGGGCTACCAGAGCATCGTCTCGTTCAAGGCTACCATCATCAACCGCTGGGGGCAGAAGCTCTACTCTTGGGACGACCCTGCGGGGGGATGGGACGGCAAGGTGAACGGACACACGGTCAAGGACGGGGTCTACTTCGTGATAGTGGACGCGATGGGGGCGGACGGCAAGCACTACAAGATACGCAGGGACGTGAACGTGCTCACTGGCTACCACGACGAGGAGGGCAGCAGCAGCCTTGACGAATAACCATAGACTTACCGAGGGGCGGGGATGAGCGAGAGGGACAAGCTGACAGTGCTTGGGGCGAGGGTGCACAACCTCAAGAACATAGACGTGGAGATACCACGGGGCAGCCTCACCGTCGTGACTGGGCTTAGCGGCAGCGGCAAGTCGTCCCTCGCCTTCGACACTATCTTCGCCGAGGGGCAGCGCCGCTACATCGAGACCTTCTCCGCCTACGCCCGCAACTTCCTTGGCAACCGAGAGCGCCCCGACGTGGACAAGATAACGGGGCTCTCGCCCGTCATCAGCATAGACCAGAAGACAACGAACAAGAACCCCCGCTCCACGGTGGGCACGGTGACGGAGATATACGACTACCTCCGCCTGCTCTACGCCCGTGCCGCCGAGGCGTTCAGCTACGTGACGGGGGAGAGGATGGTGCGCTACAACGAGGAGAAGATAAGGGAGCTGCTGCTCTCTCAGTACCAGGGCAGGAAGGTGTGCCTGCTCGCCCCCCTGGTGGACAACCGCAAGGGGCACTACCGAGAGCTGTTCGAGCAGATACTGAAGAAAGGCTACCTGCACGCACGTGTGGACGGGGAGATGAGGGAGGTGACGCACGGCATGCAGCTCGACCGCTACAAGAACCACTCGATAGAGGTGGTCATCGACCGCCTCGTGGTGCGTGAGACGGACGACCATAGGCTTGAGAACAGCGTGGCTAACGCCCTGAAGCAGGGCGACGGGCTGATGATGGTGCTCGACACCGAGAGCGGCAAGGTGAAGTATCTGAGCAAGCGCCTGATGTGCCCAACGAGCGGTGTCTCTTACCGCGACCCCGCGCCGCATAACTTCTCCTTCAACAGCCCCCAAGGCGCTTGCCCCCGATGCAACGGACTGGGCTTCGTGCACGTGGTGAGCCGCGACCTGGTGATGCCCGACCGCAGCCTCAGCATAAGGAACGGGGGGATAGCCCCTCTTGGGAAGTACAAGAACCAGATGATCTTCTGGCAGATACAGGTGATAGTGGAGCGGTACGGCTGCACCCTCGACACGGCGGTCGAGGAGCTTCCGCCCGACGCCGTAGAGGAGATAATAGAGGGCTGCCCCGAGCGCCTGCGCATCCCCTCGAAGGTGGCAGGCACAAGCACCGACTGGTTCTGCCGCTTCGAGGGCATAGCCAAGTACATCCGCTCCACGCAGGAGAACGAGCAGAGCCTGACGGCACAGAAGTGGGCGGAGCAGTTCAGCTTGCTCACCGCCTGCCCCGAGTGCAAGGGGCAAAGGCTGAACCGTGAGGCTCTGCACTACCGCATCGCGGGCAAGAACATAGCGGAGCTTGCCTCGATGGACTTGGGGGAACTACAGGCGTGGCTCGAAGGCTTAGACCCCTTGCTCACGGACAGGCAGCGCAGGATTGCGCCCGAGATACTGAAGGAGATACGCACACGCTTGGGCTTCCTCCTTGACGTGGGACTGGATTACCTTGCCCTCAACCGCCCCTCGGCAAGCCTGTCGGGAGGGGAGAGCCAACGCATAAGGCTCGCCACGCAGATAGGCAGCCAACTGGTGAACGTACTCTACATCCTCGACGAGCCGAGCATTGGCTTGCACCAAAGGGACAACCTGCGCCTCATCAACTCGCTTAAGGCGCTGAGGGATATAGGCAACACCATCATCGTCGTTGAGCACGACGCTGAGATGATGCAGAACGCTGACTACATCATCGACATCGGTCCGAGGGCGGGGCGCAAGGGGGGCGAGGTGGTTTTCCAAGGCTCTTACCCCGACATGCTCAGGCACGAGACGCTGACGAGCCAATACTTGTCGGGCAAGCTTAAGATAGGCGTGCCTAAGACCCGACGCAGGGGCAACGGGCTCTTCCTCCGGCTTAAGGGCTGCCGAGGCAACAACCTGAAGAGCGTCAACGCAAGCTTCCCCCTCGGCACGTTCATCTGCGTGACGGGGGTGAGCGGAAGCGGCAAGAGCACACTGGTGAACGACACGCTGCAACCCATCCTCTCGCAGCACTTCTACCGCTCCCTGCGCTCTCCCCTGCCCTACGACAGCGTTGAGGGCATAGAGAACATAGACAAGGTCGTTGACGTTGACCAAAGCCCCCTCGGGCGAACGCCTCGCTCCAACCCCGCAACCTACTGCGGTGTCTTCAACGACATTCGCTCGCTCTTCGGGCAACTGCCCGAGGCGAGGATAAGGGGCTACAAGCCGGGGCGCTTCTCCTTTAACACTAACGGGGGGCGGTGTGCGGTGTGCAACGGCAACGGCTACCGCACCATCGAGATGAACTTCCTGCCCGACGTTTACGTGCCTTGCCCCGAGTGCCGAGGCAAGCGCTACAACCGTGAGACACTTGAGGTGCGCTTCAAGGGCAAGTCGATAGCGGACGTGCTTGACATGACCATCAACCAGGCGGTGGAGTTCTTCGAGAGCCAGCCCACCATCCTGCAAAAGATAAAGGTGATGCAGGACGTGGGCTTGGGCTACATAAAGCTGGGGCAGCCTTGCACGACTATATCGGGAGGGGAGAGCCAGCGGGTGAAGCTTGCCACGGAGCTTGCGAAGAAGGACACGGGCAAGACGCTCTATATCCTCGACGAGCCTACGACGGGGCTGCACTTCGAGGACATAAGGGTGCTGCTCTCCGTGGTGAACCGCCTCGTGGACAAGGGGAACACGGTCATAGTCATCGAGCATAACCTCGACGTGATTAGGGCTGCAGACTGGCTCATTGAGATGGGACCCGAGGGGGGCAAGGGCGGAGGCGAGATATTGTTCACGGGAACGCCCGAGAGGATGAGACGTTCGAAGAAAGGATACACACGCTTATACTTATGAGACACGAGCTTAGGATGAAGGTGCGCGACTACGAGTGCGACCTGCAAGGGATTGTGAACAACGCTAACTATCAGCATTACACCGAGCACGCAAGGCACGAGTTCCTGCTCTCCCAAGGCGTGTCGTTCGCCGCCATGCACCAGCAAGGCATCGACGCTGTTGTGGCTCGCCTCAACATGGCTTTCAAGCTTCCCCTTAAGAGCGGCGACGAGTTCCTCTGCACGCTACGCCTCAAGAAGGACGGCATCAAGTACGTCTTCCATCAGGACATCTACCGCCTGCCCGACATGAAGCTCTCCTGCCGAGCCATAGTCGACACGGTCTGCGTGGTGGACGGCAAGATGACCACCGTGCCTCAGCTCGACCGCCTCGTGGAGGAGTGAGGGCGAAGATCTTTAGAGTGAACTTAAGGTGAACTTTAAAGTGTATTTTAAAACGAGTTCGCAACCTTGCGACAATACCGATAGACACTGGGCAGACGGGCATCACTCTTAAGCACTTCAAGGATGTATCAGTGAACTTAAGGTGAACTTTAAGCGAACTTAAGGCGAACTTTAAGCGGGCTTTAAGCGGACTTTATTTGCTTTTCTGAGGCAGAAGGAGGAACTTTGCCTGCACACACAACATTTCTTACTAATGCTAACAGCCGAAGACATTAAGGCATACGCCCACAGCGGAGAGAACGCTAACGTGGAGTTTAAGTACTGCGTCCCCTCAAAGGTAAGAGACCTCACCGAAGAGGTGTGCTCCTTTGCCAATGCCTCTGGAGGTTTCCTGCTAATCGGGATAACCGACGAGGGAGAGATTAAAGGCACTACGATAAGCAACAGCAGTCGCTCGGCGATACAATCATCATTTAGCGAGATTTCCCCCGCCCTCCCCTACGAAATGTACAATGTCGACGTGGACGGCAAGGAAGTCTGGGTGGTGGAGGTGCAGGCAGGCAAGCACAAACCCTACTTTTATGCAGGCGCATTGTATGTGCGTGAGGGAGCTAACTCGCAGAAGATAACGAACGTGGACGAGATAAGGGAGCTGTTTCAGCACAACGACCGCATATACTTCGATGCGCTTCCAATGCCGAAAGCCGACATGAGCAAGGAGTTAGACCTGGAAAATCTGCTCGAGTTCAGGCAGGCTGCTAACATTTCCCCTGAGGTCACGACCGAGCAAGTGCTGGACAATCTGCGCATTTTCGACGAGAGCGGAGCGATAACGAGCGGAGGCTTGCTCTTCTTCGCCAAGCATCCGGAGAATTACTTCTTCCACGCCGTCGTCAGATGCGTGATGTTCAAGGGCGTGGACAAGGTGTATATCATCGACGACAAGACGTTCTCCGGTCCGCTTCTCCAGCAGTATAACGGCGCAACCGAGTGGCTGAAGGCGAAGCTGCAAGTGTCTTACAGCATGGAAGGCACGGGACCGCGCAAGGAAGTGTGGGAGATACCCCTCGAAGTGTTCAAGGAAGCCATCGTGAACGCCCTTGCCCACCGCGACTACTACGAGCAGGGGGCGAGCGTAACCATAGAGATGTTCGACGACAGAGTGGAGATAAGCAACCCGGGTACGCTGCTTCCCGTCGTGGCCAAGAACTTCGGAAAGAAAAGCCTCTCACGCAATCCCCTCATCTTCTCTCTGTTCACGAGGGCGCACCTTGTGGAGCACATCGGCTCGGGGATACCGAGAATGCGGAAGCTTATGCTCGACGCAGGCTTGCCCGAACCTAAGTACGACGTGGACGGGATGTTCACCGTGACCCTTCAGCGGCACAAAGAAGAAAAGGATAAGTCTCTGCGCATCAAGCCTGCGCTTACCGCCCAGCAAAGCAAGATCTTAGGCTACATGAGGAGGCAGCCTGACATCACCATCGACGAGCTCTGCGAGCGTCTTCACTTGGGCCGCACCTCCATGAACAAGAGGATCAAGGAGCTGAAGGCAATGGGCGCAGTGCGGCGCACGGGAAGAAAGAACGGCAGCGGTTGGATAGTCAACGATAATTAACCGAAGCTTCAAAGCGGCATACCCGAGCATACCGCACAATACAGGACACGGTTTGCGTGGTGGACGGCAAGATGACCACCGTGCCTCAGCTCGACCGCCTCGTGGAGGAGTGAGTTGGGACGAACAAAAAGTTCCCGCCGCTCACGCAGCAGGAACTTCCCATTTACAACTATTTAGCTCAGAGTCCGAAGGCTCAGCCTTTTACTTGTTCTTATGCTTCCGCTGCAAGCAACGGAATGTGTGGGTGTAACCAATAGAGATCGTCATACCCGTCATATTCATTGCTTTATATTTATAATTCCCATCGGTATAGGACTTGCTAATCGGTCCGGCATATATATAACCTATCCTCATATTAACGTAAGAGTTGCTCGTAGTGCGCAGCGAGTAGCCTATCGACGGGTTGATTAACAGTGATGTAGAACAAGTATGGTCAGCATCGAAACGGTCTTTATAATGCCCGCAGGCATCATCTTTGCTTTGGAACTGTAAGCCAAGGTCACAAGACACCAATGGCGAGTGGTTTCCCTTCAAGAACCTGTAATTGCCGCGAAGGAATAGTTTCTCACTACTATAATTCTCAGCATTCCCCACTAATGCCTCCTTATATCCTATTCCTCCATCAGTATTATACACAACTATACCATTTTCAAGGCTAAGCGATGGATTGCTGTTGTAACCAAAGCCAATACCGAAGCTCAATTGCGGATTCCATTTATATGTGAGTGCCAAAGACATTCCGCCTCCACTTGATATAGTTCCAGGCGGAATATAAGCAATCCCGTCTATGGACAACTGCAATCCACTGTCTACAGTCTTGTTGTGCCTCAGAATCGTCTTCTGATGCTCTGCCGGTTTATGAACACCAATGCCTGCCTTGACTAAAAATGCCGCGGAGTTGCCTCCTCCCTTTCCGGTGAAAACGTAATCAGCAAAGCCTATTCCAAGGTTAATGTCTACTGTCTTAGAGGCAACGTACTGGAACGTAGGCACTATCTGAAACGTTACAAACGAATAATCGGAGAAGTCACCATGATAGCCAATGCGTAACATTCCCCCGGGAGCTAACTTCTCGTTATTAGCCAACGGATGGAAGTATTTGAAGTCGGCAGCAACCATACCGTATGTCTTGCCGCCTTGGAATGGCACTTGCGGTCCTCCTACTATACCAGCATAGAAACTCTTACTGAATCTCTTTCCAATAGTCACGTCAGGACCGAATGAACCTGCTCCTCCTTTCTGGACAATGAAGTCTAAATCAACACCGAAGTCCAGACCTCTATGTCCTCCTTTCGTCACTGACCTCTTCATCTTCCCCTCCTTTGTTACGCGTGAGGAGGGAGCATAAATTGCGTAAGGCGAAGTCTCACTGCTTGGCACACCAGCCACTGTCAAGTTCGGCAGCGGTGTTTCTTGCTGCACTTGCCCTAATGTCTCGTTGTCTGACAACTGAGGCTCAACAAGCGCGTCGTACATTTCTTGTGCCGAGAGCGCACCGCAAAGGGCACACACAGACACAGTCAACAATAAACGTTTCATACTCTTTCGTTTTTTCTTTTTTTCTTCATTAGATATTTCAATGTTTAGCAGTCCACAAGTTCGGAGGCATGGACAATAAAAAAACGTGGACCAATAACTTCGTCTACGTTCTTAGGGTATCGCCAAACACCGCGCAGTCATATACGAGAAAAGTCCACGCTATACGCGTGAACATTAACATTCGCTCTTGACTGCTATGAAATTGGCGATTTCTAAGAACAAGAACTAAGCTAACGCTTTTTATCTTAACGTCCTTTCTTTTCTATGCTACATAGGCTCTACAGTATTTGTTATCCACAAAAGTACTCATTATTCTCTAAACCCCAACAAATAACGCAAGAAAAGCTTACCTTCAAAACCGGAAAAAGGAGGGGGATGCATTCTTTGCTAAAGGGCGTATTGAACGACAAGATTGGCGTACGCACTCGCACCTTGGTATCCAAGCTGCTCTCTTAGATAGCTTTATCTCAACTCTTTCTTCTTTCTGCACAGCAACATAGGGAAGGAACTTCTATGATGCCTTGATCACAGAAGTTCCTTAGCGAGAGTTACGAACACTCAACCTTAGATATTTCGTCTATCACCAGTCGTCATTCTCGTTGCCTGTCATACCTTGCTTGACGCAAGCCTCGATCTTGTCCATCAGCACATTGGAGTAAGCGTGAGCCATCACCAGGGCTTTAGAGGCAGTCTTCTTTTGCTTATCCTTCTCGTAAAACGGGTAGCTCTTGTCCAATGTCCAGTTCTCGTCCACACGAGTCCCAGCCGTTCCGCCGATTCCTCCTATTATTCCGCCACCAGCCATTTTAACAACAGTGTAATAGGGGACTGTATAAGTGATACGCACGCGCTCTTCCTTAATATCGCACTTGATTATCGGCTTAATGCTTACGGAATAAGAATTCATCCCTCCAGTATGTTGCGCAATGTTTGAGATGTATCCCTGAGCGATTATGGTTCCGAGCTCCTTGTCATTAAGGTTTATGACCGCATCCGCATCATTGAAGGTCGAAGTAAACCAGTAATTTAGCAATACATACAGTTGGTCTTTCGCCACGCCTGGCGTTTCTATCACTTGAACGTAAGTCAGTCCGTTGTTCTGGTCGAGCTGAAGCTGCGAGGCCAAGTTTTGAGCCGCCTCGACCCAGTTGTCTCCGAACTTTTCCTTGGCGTAGTTCTCCAATTCCTCGGTGCGGATTATTTGTGCGCTTAGGCTAACCACCGCACCACAGGCGAGCAACAGCATTAAAATTCTCTTTTTCATTGATACTTTGTTTTAGTGTTTAACAATTTAGTTTAAGCAGTCCATAGATCAGGGTTAGACAATAAAAGAAACGTGGACTAATAACTTCGTCTACGTTTCGGAGGCATCGCCAAACGCCCAACACTCATATACGAGAAAAGCCCACGCTGACACGCGCGAGCATTAGCTTCACTTTTCAAGTGTTCCTTGTAATTTGGCGATTGTCCGAAACCAGAGTATAAGTTAACGCTACTTTATTTTAGATGTCTTTCATTCGTTATGTTACATAGGCAAGTCCATTTGTGCTTTTGTTCGGACAAATGTAGGCAATATTTGGGAGAATGAGGGAAAACCACGAAGGAAAAGTGATTATTCCTTTGGCATTCACTGTGGCAAGCTTGGGCTTATGGTCTGGAAACCAAATGTCATAAACTAAGACAATGTGGCACGCTTGCGGCTTCCCGCACAAGTTTTGCTCAGAAGGTGGGCAGAAATAACTAAATAAAGAAAGGAGCAAAGCTATGAATCTGAACAAATTTACGATCAAGGCTCAGGAAGCCGTCCAAGAGATGGTGCGCATAGCCCAGGAACACGGACAACAAAGCCTGGAGCCCGAACACTTGCTCGCCGGCATAATGAAGGCGGCCGAGCAGGTCACGGGCTTCATCTTCCGCAAGCTTGGGGTTAGCCCCGCAAACATCGAGAAAGCCGTCGAAGCTCAAATAGCAAGCCTGCCAAAGGTGCAGGGAGGCGAACCGTTTCTCAGCCGCGACGTGAACACTATCCTCCAGAAAGCCGAGGAGTTAGCGACGAAGAACGGCGACGAGTTCACCTCCGTAGAGCCTATGCTTCAGGCAATCCTCGCAACCCCATGCACCGCGGCAAGAATCCTTAAGGACGCGGGCGTGACAGAGCGGGAGCTTGCCGCCGCCATCCGTGAGCTGCGGAACGGAGAAAAGGTGACGTCGCAGTCGAGCGAGGACACTTATCAAAGTCTCTCCAAGTATGCGAAGAACCTTGTCGACGAGGCGCGGGCGGGAAGGCTTGACCCTGTCATCGGCAGAGACGAGGAAATCCGCCGCGTTCTTCAGATACTGAGCCGCCGAACCAAGAACAACCCAATCCTCATCGGTGAGCCTGGCACGGGTAAGACCGCCATCGTGGAGGGGCTTGCCCACAGGATACTGCGGGGAGACGTGCCTGAAAATCTTAAAGACAAGCAGCTCTTCTCGCTCGACATGGGCGCTCTCATCGCGGGCGCCAAATACAAAGGCGAGTTTGAGGAAAGGCTGAAGAGCGTCATCAACGAGGTAAGCAAGAGCCAAGGCGGAATAATTCTTTTCATCGACGAGATACACACGCTCGTTGGCGCGGGGAAAAGCGAGGGTGCGATGGACGCCGCGAACATCCTGAAGCCGGCTTTGGCGCGCGGAGAGCTGAGAAGCATTGGTGCGACCACCTTGGACGAGTACCAAAAGTACTTTGAAAAAGACAAAGCCCTTGAGCGTAGGTTCCAAAGCGTCGTGGTCGACGAGCCAGATGTCGCCTCAAGTGTGAGCATTCTCCGTGGCCTGAAGGAGCGTTACGAGAACCATCACAAGGTGCGCATTCAGGACGACGCTATAATAGCCGCCGTCGAGCTATCGCATCGCTACATCTCCGACCGTTTTCTTCCCGACAAAGCCATCGACCTTATGGACGAAGCAGCCGCGAAGCTCCGAATGGAGCGAGACTCAGTGCCCGAGGAACTTGACGAAATATCAAGACGCTTGCGCCAACTCGAGATTGAGCGCGAGGCAATAAAAAGGGAGAACGACACGCAGAAGCTTGAGCAACTGAACAAGGACATCAGCAACCTCGAAGAGCAGGAAAAGACTTTCCGCGCGAAATGGCAGGACGAGAAGGCTCTCGTCAACCGCATCCAGCAGGACAAGCAGCAGATTGAGCAGCTGAAGTTCGAGGCAGAGAGGGCTGAGCGTGAGGGCAACTACGCCCGCGTGGCGGAGATACGTTACGGAAAGCTTCAGGAGTTGGAGCGTGACATCCGCACTGTGCAGTCGCAACTCGTGGAGGCTCAGGGGGCAAGCGCAATGGTGAAGGAAGAGGTGACCGCCGACGACATCGCCGACGTGGTGAGCCGTTGGACGGGCATCCCCGTGAGCCGTATGCAGAAGAGCGAGCGTGAGAAGCTGCTGAGCCTTGAGGAGGAGCTGCACAAACGGGTGATTGGGCAGGACAAGGCTATACAAGCTGTGAGCGATGCGGTAAGGCGCAGCCGCGCGGGCTTGCAAGATCCGAAGCGCCCCATAGGGAGCTTCATCTTCCTCGGCACGACGGGTGTTGGAAAGACCGAGCTTGCGAAGGCATTAGCCGAATATCTCTTCGACGACGAGCAGATGATGACGCGTATTGATATGAGCGAATATCAGGAGAAGTTCAGCGTCAGCCGCCTCATCGGTGCGCCTCCCGGGTATGTAGGCTACGAGGAGGGCGGACAGCTCACCGAGGCTGTACGCAGAAAACCTTACAGTGTGGTGCTGCTCGACGAGATTGAGAAGGCACACCCCGACGTGTTCAACACGCTTCTCCAAGTGCTTGACGACGGACGCCTGACGGACAGCAAGGGGCGTGTGGTGAATTTCAAGAACACCATCGTGATAATGACCTCAAACCTGCCCGAGGAGGCACTGCACAAAGTGATGCGCCCCGAATTTCTCAACCGCATAGATGAGATAATCACGTTCAGTCGCCTCACGGAGACGGAGATCCGTCAGGTCGTGCAGCTGCAACTCGACGGAATCCTCAAGATGTTGAAGCAGAACGGCGTGACGCTCCAGGTGGAAGACAGCTGCGTGGACTTCCTCACCCGTGTGGGTTACGACCCCGACTTCGGGGCTCGCCCCGTGAAACGCGCCATACAAAGGTATCTGCTCAACGACCTTTCGAAGGCGCTGCTCGGAACCAGCATCGACCGAAGCAAGCCGATAACCGTGCGGGCCGAGGGGGACCACCTCACGTTCGCATAAGCAAACTCTACTACACACCACGAAAGGGAAGGGTGGCTCCGCCGCTCTTCCCTTTTTACTATATATATAATAGGTATACGCCCCCTCCGTCATTAGGGGAAGACTTAGGACCGCGGGCGTTTTCTCCGATGTTTATTCGTCTGCGTTCACGGATATTGCCTAACTTTGCACGGGAACAAACGCAAAACATCAATAGCCTATGTAGCATAGCAAAGAAAGGACATCGAGATAAAAAGCGTTAGCTTTATTCTTGTTCCCTGTAAATCGCCAAATTCACATAGCAATTAAGAATAGAAGTTAATCCTCACGCGTGCAGCGTGGGCTTTTACTTGTTTATGATTGCACGGTGTTTGGCGATACCTCAGGGAACGTAGACGAAGTTATTGGTCCACGTTCTTTTATTGTCCCCCACACGCCCCTTTAGGACCGACAAACAAGAAACACTAACAATTAACAACTAATCAAACATGAAGAAGTTTTTCTTTCTTTGCCTAACGGCACTAACCCTGCAAGCCCCGTGCTTCGCCTACGATGCCGAGATTGATGGCATCTACTACAACTTCAACTCAGACAAAACCGCAACAGTGACAGGACGGTATACCAATACCACTTACAACACTACTTACAGCGGCAGTGTCTCAATCCCTTCAACCGTGAAATACGACAATACCACATACGTCGTGGCGAGCATAGGCGGCAGTGCTTTCTATGGTTGCAATGGCCTTACCTCGGTAACCATCCCAAACACTGTGACAAGCATAGGAGACGAAGCGTTCTATAAATGCAGCGGTCTCACCTCAGTGGCGCTCCCCGATGGCGTGACAAGCATAGGATCCGAAGCGTTCTACAAATGTACCAGCCTTACCGAAGTGACAATGGGTCAGTCTGTAACGAGCATAGGACGCTACGCTTTCAGTGGATGTAGCAGCCTCATCTCTTTGTCCTTCCCCAACACAGTGACAAGCATTGGCAACTATGCATTCGAGAATTGCAGCAACCTTATCTCCGTGACAATCCCAAGCTCCATGACAAGCATTGGCGACTACGTGTTCTCTTATTGCAGCGGTCTAAGGTCAGTGACCATCCCCGAGTCTGTGACTAGCATAGGGGAATATGCTTTTGAGTATTGCAGTAGCCTTACCTCTATAAACATCCCAAGCTCCGTCACAAGCATAGGACGTGCAGCGTTCCTATGTTGCAGTGCCCTTACCTCTGTATCAATCCCTGAAGGTGTGACAAGCATAGGAAACTCCGCATTCGATAATTGCAGTAGCATTACTTCCTTGACGCTCCCTAAGTCCGTAACAAGCATAGGAGAGTGGGCGTTCTCATCTTGTAGCAGCCTTACCTCTGTGACCATCCCCGATATGGTGACAAGCATAGAGTTCGGGACATTCATGTTTTGTAGCAGCCTTGTCTCCGTGACGATAGGCAACTCTGTGCAGAGCATAGGAGAAGAAGCTTTCTGGCATTGCGACAACCTTACCTCCGTGGTCATCCCTGAAAGCGTGACGAGCATAGGACGGAATGCATTCTTGGATTGCGGTGGTCTTACAGAGGTGACCATTCCCGAAGGCGTGACAATCATAGAAGCTAATGCTTTCACAAATTGCAGCAGCCTTGCGTCCGTGACAATTCCTGAAAGTATGACGAGCTTAGGAGACTATGTATTCAGTGGTTGCACCAGTCTTATGGAGGTGACAATATGTGGGACTGTCGCAAGGATAGGCAACGATATATTCGAAGATTGCACAAGTCTTGCGAAGGTGACGACTAACAGCTCTACCATCAATACAAATATCTTTAATGGTAGCAATAGCCTTACCTCTGTAACATTAGGCAACTCTGTAAGAACTATTGGCACATCGGCTTTCGACAGCTGCGAGAACTTGGAATCTGTTGTGATAGGCAATTCTGTGACTGAAATAGGAGATTACGCATTCTGGTTCTGCACTAACCTCTCATCTATAGTATCGCTCAATCCAGTGCCGCCAGTATGTGCCTCAAGTTACACATTCGGCTATGTAGACACCAGCAGTTGCACCCTCACCGTTCCGGCAGGTTCGAAGGAAGTGTACGCAGTGGCAGAGGTGTGGAAAGACTTCCTTAACATTGTGGAAGACCCCTTGTTAGGTGTGAACGCTTTACCCACAACTGGCGAAGAGCAGGAGGTAAGCCGCTACACTCTCGACGGCAAGCGTATGAACGCACCACAGAAAGGCGTGAACATCATCCGCTACTCTGACGGAACGGTGAAGAAAACCTTTTTGAAATAATCATCAGAAGAAACTATCAAAAGCTTAAATCTTAAGAAACAAATCATTATGGACAAGAAGAAATTAGAAGCGTGGGCGGAGAAAGCCCTTGACTATTACAACGAAATGGCTCAGGAGACGAAACTCAATCTGTCGTTCTATCAATTTCAAAAGCCAGCAGACTTCGACAACGAGTGCGAGTTGCTGCTTGTGGGGCTTAATCCTGGAGCGGAAGAAGGTTGGGGCTATGCTTCCCAATATAATAATCCAAACTGGCAGCCTTGCTTTGAAGGCAAAAGAATGACTATGGAGGGGTTTCTCAAAGGTAACCTTCCAGCGTGGGAAGACAGTTGGAAAAGCGGAAGTTGGAACTTGCTCAAAGGCTTGAGCCTAATCGGTCTGGGCAAGGAAAGATTAGACGGCATCGGGAACTGGCAGTATATAAACTATGTTCCATTCGCAACCAATGGTTTCAAAGCGTTTGAGCAAAAGGCAAAAGGCACGGACGCATTCAGCAGATGCATTGAACTCACTGAAGAGTTCATCCAATGCCTTAGCCCGAAGAGAATAATCATAATGGGTACGGCCAACGGGGTAGACAAGCTGAGGCACGGGAAAGACACTGTCTTGCTAAGGGGACGCATAAGATATATTGTCAAGACAACTATATGCGACATTCCCGCTTTGGCCATCCCGCATCCCTCGTATGCCAATTGGCCAGTCGGGGCGAGGGAAGAGATGACACGAATGATAGGTATGTATCTTGACGGCAAAGTAGACGAGATTGAAGAAATTGTTCTGGGAAGATAGAGAAACAACTTATTAAAGACGGGGCTGGCATTTACAGCCCTAAGCATTTGCCGCATTAGCCTAAGCTTTTAAGAAATTTGCTTAGGCTTTTGTGACGATTCCCCTAAGCTTTTGGGAAACTTCCCGTGGGTTTCGCGTCGATTCCTCGAAGCTTTTTCTTTTTTTCCTTAGGGTCGTGAGCCGATTCCCTTAAGGAAATGCGCTCACGCTACACGTAGCAAACTGAAATGCTACGTGTAGCATTCGTATTTGCTACGTGTAGCGGGAACGGGTGCCTAAAGCTTGGCGGAAAATGGTCGGGAGAGCGAGCCAGAGAGCCTAAGCTCGTCTCCTGACACGCTACAAAGATAATGAAAAATCCTTAGACTTGCAAGAGGGCAACCCGAAAGAATTAGCCGCAAACCTTCGGGCTTCTAAAAATACTCCCAAAGCAGCGGCCAGCTAAAAAAGGGGCTCAGAGGAGAAAGCTTTCGGCAAGATTCATTATCTTTGCCCAAAACAAACCGATAAACAAGATGAAAAAACTGGCTCTCATAATCATTTGCCTCGCAAGCGTGGGCTGTGCGTGGGCGAAGTCCGACATTACGCTCGATGAGCTCTGCTCCGGAAAATATTATGGCAAGCGCATCGCAGGCGTTAACCCGCTGAACGACGGCATTTCCTACGCTCGCCTGAGCGACGACCGCAAGCAAATCCTCACATACTCCTTTAAGACGGGCGAGCAGACTGGGGTGCTCTTCGACGTAAGCCAAACGAAAGGGCAGAAACGCCTTGAGCAAATCGACGGATACATCGTGAGCCCCGACGAAAAGAATATACTAATACAGACGGAGACCCAGCAGATTTACCGCCACTCCAAGACGGCCGTGTACTATATATATAATGTAGCGAACAAGACGCTCTCGACCCTCAGCGACGGAGGCCCGCAGGAATGCCCCGTTTGGAGCGACGACGGATACATGGTCGCCTTTGTCAGGGACTGCAACATCTATCTCGTGAAACTTTTGTTTAACAACAGCGAGAGCCAGGTCACGAAAGACGGCGAGAAGAACAAGGTCGTGAACGGGAAGCCCGACTGGGTGAACGAGGAAGAGTTCGTGAACGACCGCTCGCTCTGCTTCACGTCGGACAACACCCTGCTGTGTTGGATAAGATATGACGAGACTGATGTGCCGCTTTATTCGTTCCCTCTCTACAAAGGCCTGGAGCCCGAGCTTGAAGACTACGCAACGTACCCCGCGACGTACGAGTATAAGTACCCCGTGGCTGGGGCTGAGAACAGCAAAGTCTCGGTGATGAGCTTCGACATCAAGAGCCACCAGACCCGCACGATGAAGGTGCCGCTCGACGAGGGCGGATACATCGCCCGAATATTCCCGACAAGCGACGAGACGAAACTGGCGGTGGTCACCCTGAACAAGCACCAAGACCGCATGGACATCTATATGGCTAACCCCCGGAGTACGGAGTGCACGCTCGCAGTGCGTGACAATGTGGACAAATATATCGGAGAGAATGCTTACAACCAAATGCAGTTCTTCGACGGTGGCTTTGCTATGTGCAGCGAACGCTCAGGCTTTAATCATATTTACATCTACGACCTGAACGGAAACCTTAAGCGTCAGGCGACGGAGGGCGACTTCGTGGTGACGGACTTCTACGGCTACGACCCGAAGACTGGGGCTTGTTACTACCAAAGCACGCAGGAAGGGCCTCTCTACCGCGCAGTCTACAAGTCGGACGCAAAGGGAAAGGTGACGAAGCTCTCCACAGAGCAAGGCACGAACTCGGCGACGTTCAGCAAAAGCTTCGGCTACTTTATGAACGTGTACAATAACATTAACACGCCACCCGTTACTACTTTGTGCGACTCCAACGGAAAAACCTTGAAAACCTTGCTCAACAACCAGGATATCCTCGATGATTTGGCACAGAAAAACGTGGGCGCGAAGGAGTTCTTCACGTTCACGACGCAGGGAGGCACGGAGCTGAACGGCTATATGATTAAGCCCACGGACTTCGACCCACAGAAAAAGTATCCCGTCGTCTTATTTCAATACAGCGGACCAGGGAGTCAGCAGGTCGTTGACAGTTGGTACACGGGAAATTGTGGCGGCTGCGCCTTCGAACAATACTTGGCCGAGCAGGGATTTATCAGCGTCTGCGTAGACGGCCGTGGGACTGGCGGCAGAGGAGCCGCATTCGAGAAACAAACTTACCTGAGGCTTGGCAAGATGGAGGCGGAGGACCAGGTGGAGACCGCCTTGTATCTCGGCACTCTCCCTTATGTTGACAGCAATCGCATTGGGATTTGGGGCTGGAGCTACGGGGGTTACTGCACATTGATGGCGATGAGCGAGGGCAGAAGCGTGTTCGCCGCGGGCGTGGCCGTTGCGCCTGTGACTTGCTACCGTTATTATGACAGCATATACACCGAGCGTTTTATGCGCACTCCTCAGGAGAATCCCGACGGATATAATGACAGTCCCATCTCGAGGGCAGGGCGTTTGAGCGGAAACCTTCTGATTTGCCACGGACTTGCCGACGACAATGTGCACTTCCGCAACACGGCGGAGTACACCGAGGCACTGGTTCAGGCTGACAAGGACTTTAAGGAAGTGACATACACCAACAGAAATCACGGCATAAGCGGCGGGAACACCAGGAAACACCTTTACCGTCAGATCACTCAGTGGTTCATTACGCAGATGTAACTCATTAACTATTTCCATACAACCATGAAGAAAACCATCAAAAGACTAAGCCTTCTGGCCACCGTCCTGTGTCTCGCTGCGGGAGCGTTCGCACAAGAGGAGGCGACAGCCCCACAAGAGGAGGCGACGACCGAGGAGCATCTCGCCTTCTTCGGCATACCCATCATGGGAAACATCACGGATTTTACATCGAGCCTCCAGCCTCGCTACAGGCTGCAAAAGAAGAAAGGCGACGAGAACTACTATATTTACAAGGGACCAGTCTGCGGCCACGACATGTATCTCAAGGCGGACTACAGCCGCAAGTCGAGAACTGTTTACAAAGTGACCGTGACCCCACAGTACATCGACGCTAACGCCTTCCTCGACTCCCTGACGCTTATGCTCGGCGAGCCCGAGGAAATGGAGAAAGGCTACCGATGGACCTACCCAACGGGCGAGATACTTCTTTACGTGGCTCAGGGCTTCGACCCCGTTCTCATCTACCTCGACCTCCAAGGCGCGCTTGCCTTCAAGAAGGAGCAGTGAGGCTTTCGCAGGATACCCTTTGCATGCGAAGAAAAGACACGGGCGAATATGGGTTGTACCTTCGGCACAATCCTTGTCGTGCCGTGCAACCGGGGGTATCGCTTCGCTAAACCCCCGGCTACGCATAGGCAGCCCCTTCGGGGCTAATTCCGACGCGTCGACCATCAACACACGACATCATTGCGATCTTCTCACAACATCTATCCCATAGTCTCACGACATCTTCCCAATCACCTTGGCGGTCGAGGGACATCGCCTCAGGCGGACTATTGATTCGTCTCGGGCAGATGTTTGACGCATCTCGGTGCATTTTTTGAAACATCATCAAGCATTCGCACGTAATCCTTCGAACTTTCGAAGCTGAAACATCGAGCTTTTTCAATTTTTCCTCGAACCTTTTCGGACTCTTTATCGGAGGTTCGCAAATCAACCCCGAAAGGGTGTCTTTGCGACAGCAGATATAAGGGCAAAGACGCTGGTGCGACTACAAATCTTTCTGGGCGAGACGGCACTTACCCGCTGCTCCACAACGAGAAGACACTGGAAAATCTTGTCAAACTCGTAAGGTTCTGGCAAGACGTGGAGAGACAAAACGAAGATGTCTTCACGAAGAAAATGCTGAGGCGGCTGTTTGTTCTCAACTACGCCCCGAACAGCATCTGGAGATACCTCGTGTCGGTGTACTTCATGCACCAGACTGTCAACAATCGCCCGCTGGAAGAGGCGCATTTCTGCCAACTGCTCGACCGCATAATCGCCTTTGTCTGGGCTTACACCATCACCAATCCGGGACTTTTCTCCCTGCGTACGCCCTTGTTCGAGGAAATGCTCAACATCGTGAACGACAGGGAAGTGACGTTTTCCAACGCACAAGTCACCGAGGAGCAGTACTGCACACGGGTGGACACCTTCACTTTCAGCAACAACCGCCCGATAACCAAGGCTATGCTCGCCTGGTGGGCGTTCGAACAACCAGGGCAACAGCTTCTTTCGCTCGACACTCGCTTCGACACCGAGCATATTTATCCCAGAGGCCGTAACGAAATAGAGAAAAGCCTTGGAGATCCTGGCAATATCGAGAAGCTCGGCAACAAAGCGCTGCTGGAAAAAGGCATAAACATCAGGGCTTCCGACTACCGTTTCCAAGACAAAGTGAAATATTACAGGGGCTTCACCACGGAAAGCGGAACGGTGAAGCCGAGAACCAAAATAGCGGAGCTGTTGACGCTGAGCGAGACGAACCAAGACTTCACGGAGGCGGACATACTGCAAAGGAACGCAAGGATTATTGACGGGTTCGTCGCCTTCCTCGGTAAGAACAATCTGCTGAAAGGCTAAATGGGAATGCATGTAACCCGTGGGCTTCGCATAGAATAGAGAGTACCCTCGGCAATCTCTTCGTGGCGAATATGGGTTGTACCTTCGGCACAAATATAGCCAACGCCTTTGTCCGGGGGTGCCGCTTCGCTCAACCCCCGGCTACCATATTATGCCCCTTCGGGGCTCGTTAGCGAGACGAATCAAACGACCGCACGGGACAAATCAATCGACCGCGCATTCTTTTTCTAAAAGTCGCACCGACTTTTCCTCACGACCGCGCATTCTTTTGCTCCCAAACCCCCGATGTTTTAACCTCGACCGCGCATTGTTTTACTCACGACCGCACGAGGCGTGAGCAAAAGCCGCACGGGAAGTTGGCGAAGAGCCCAAGATTAACGGCACGAGTTCCCTTGCCCGCTGTTGAAAGGCAGCGGCTACTACAAATCTTTCTGGGCGAGGCGGTACTTCTCGTCCGAGCGCTCGTCAAGCATACTGAGGTAGCTGGTGTAACGGCAGAGGGCTATCCTCCCCTCCTCCACCGCTTGCAGGACGGCACATCCGGGCTCGTTGGTGTGAGTGCAGTCGTTGAAGCGGCAAGCCGCAGACGTTGAGAAGATTTCCCGGAAGTAATGAGAAATCTCCTCCTTCTTCATGTCAAAAGTGCCGAAACCCTTGATGCCCGGCGTGTCGATCAGGCAGCCACCGAAGGGAAGATCGTACATCTCGCTGAGGGTCGTGACGTGTCGCCCAAGGTCGTGCGCCGCACTGATTGCGGCTGTCCTTGCGCCAGCCCCGGGCGAGAGCGTGTTGAGCAAGGTGCTTTTCCCCACACCGCTGTTGCCGCTCAGCAGCGTTGTCTTGCCCAGAAGAGAATTAGTCAAAGCCTCAGGCAGCACGCCTGAGATGGCGGAGACTGCGTGGCACTGGTAGCGCAAGCTTTCGTAAAGCTTCTTCAGCTCCAGCATATAGCGCGTCTCCTCCTCGCTGTAAAGATCCGTCTTATTAAACACGATAATCACAGGAATTCGGTAAGCTTCGGCGGTGGCAAGGAAGCGGTCGACGAACGTCGTGCTGGTCTCAGGGTGCGCAACAGTCACGACGAGCAGCGCCTGATCCACGTTCGAGGCGATGATATGGCACTGCTTCGAGAGGTTTGACGCCTTGCGTATGATGTAATTACGGCGGCTTCTGATGTCAGTGACAAGCGCTGTGCCGTCAGGCTTCGGAAGAATGTCCACAAAGTCGCCCACAGCGATGGGATTGGTGCTCTTTATGTCACGAAGGCGGAAGCTGCCTTTCACCTTACAATCAAAAAGCTGGCCATCGTCCGTGCGGACAACGTACCAGCTTCCTGTGCTGCGTATGACAAGCCCCGTCATCTGCAAGTCAGACGGTCATAATCTCTTTCTCTTTTGCCGCGAGTATATCGCCAATCTGCTTGATGTATTTGTCGTGAAGCTTTTGCAGTTTCTCCTCTCCGTCCTTTTGCGCGTCCTCAGGCAAGCCTTCCTTCACGGCTTTCTTCATCTTCTCTATCGTGTCTCGCCGGGCGTTGCGCACGCTCACCTTAGCCTGTTCCTCCTCTTTTCCGCACTGTTTCATAAGCTGGCGGCGGCGTTCCTCGGTAAGCACGGGGATTGTGATGCGAATGATCTCGCCGTTGTTGTCAGGCATAATGCCAAGGTCGCTGTTTATTATGGCCTTCTCGATGATGGGGAACATAGTGCGGTCCCACGGCTTGATAGCTATGGTGCGAGCGTCGGGGGTGTTGATGGCTGAGACGTTGTTGAGCGGGACCATACTGCCGTAGCTGTCAACCTTTATGCCGTCGAGTATGCGCACGTCCGCCTTGCCCGCCCTGATGTGCGCCAGCGAATCCTCAAGATAAAGCACTGCCTCGCCCATTCTCTCCTCGGCAGCCGCGATAATTTCCTTAATATCTATCATTATACGTTTGGTATTTAAGTCTAACAACTGCCACAAATTTAGGCTATTTCCCCGATAAATTGCAAGAACTTCGCCTTTTTTTGCGAAGATAATAAGTATCTTTGTCGCGCTCAATCCAAGCGACATGACGGAAACACCGCACAACGACCAAGCCATAAGGGAGAACGTGGAGCAACTGCTGCCCATCTCGCTGGAGGAGATGTCAGGGATAAGGCTGATGAACCGCACGGACATGAAGTACGTCTCCAACAAGCAAAGGCTCGCTCAGCTGCTGGAGTTGGCGCGGGGCAAGTATTACGCACAGTTCCACGACGGGGATTACATCGCCCCGTATATGACCACTTACTGGGACACGACGGACTATCTGTTTTATATGGAGCACCATAACGGGCGATCGCCAAGGCAGAAGGTGAGAGTGCGGACATACGTGGGCAGCGACCTCACCTTCCTTGAGGTGAAGACCAAGAACAACCACGGGCGCACGGGGAAGAAGCGCATACAAGTGCCGAGCCAGGAAGAGTTGGAGAGCGGGAACGACTTCCTTGTGCAGCTTGTCAACCACGGACTGAACGACATACACCCCACCATTCGCAACCGCTTCCACAGAATAACGCTGGTGAACTACGAGAAAACCGAGCGGCTTACCATCGACTTCGACATTCGCTTCAACAACCTTGAGACGGACAAGCGGACGGGAACGGGCGAGCTGGTGGTGATTGAGCTGAAGAGAGACGGCAACTCTTACTCGCCTATCCTTGACATCCTCAGGCAGCTGCGCATAAAGCCGCTGGGCTTCAGCAAGTATTGCATAGGCAGCGTGATGACCAACCCCAAGCTTAAGCACAACGAGTTCAAGCCGAAACTCGTGGAGATTGACCGCCTCGTGAACAGAGCTTACTAAAGAGAACAAACTGAAACCCAACCAATATGCACGGACTCTTAGACGAACTCAACTACACCTTCGGGCAAGCCATCGGGATGACCTTCCTCGAGCCTAAGGCTTTCATCTCGCTGCTCATAAGGTTCTGCCTCAACTTCGTCGTTGTGGCGCTCATCGCGCGCTGCTTCTACTACCCGCAAAGCCGCCGACGTGACTATATGTTCATCTTCATAATTATGGCGATGAGCATCTTTATGCTGGTTAGCCTAATGGGAGGAGGGGCGATGAAGACGGGCGCTGCGCTTGGACTGTTCGCCATCTTCGGCATAATACGCTACCGCACAGAGCCTATACCGATACGGGAGATGACCTATCTGTTTATGCTCGTCGCCATCAGTGTTATCAACGCTATGGGCAGGGCGGAGTACCACCGCACGGCTGACTATTGGGAGGGTTTCGGCATCGTGACGCTGCTCTTCGCCAACATTGTCTTCATCGTAATCGCCGCCTTGTTCGAGTCGAGCAAGCTGCTCAACGAGCATTGCTCCAAGTATATCAAGTACGACAACGTGAACCTTGTGCACCCGGAGAAGCGTGAGGAGCTTAAAGCCGACCTTGAGAAGCGCACGGGGCTGAAGATTATAGCCATCGAGGTGGGGGCGATAGACTTTCTGCGTGACTGCGTGATGATACGCATCTTCTACGACGAGGAGATGGACAAGGGCAGCACCATTCAGAACCTCGACCATATACCAAGGCAGGGATGAGACGCTTCGTGCTTATCGCTCTCGCCTGCTCGCTCAGCTCGCTCTCGTGGGCGGGCGGCGACGATGACTTCGGGATGTGGGTTGACTTGGGGGCGCAGAAGGTGCTTCCGAGGAACTTCACCGTAGGGGCGGAGGCAGAGCTTCGCACAAGGGACACGAGCAAGAAGGTGGACCGCCTGAGCATTGGCGTGGACGCTGGCTACAAGCTTAACAAGTATCTTAAGTTCGGCGTGGCTTACTCCTTCATCGACAGCTATAAGGACGGGAAGCGAAGCAAGGAGGAATACGAGTATGGGACTGAAAACCTGATAAGCTACCGCCACACGTCGAGCTACTGGCGACCGAGGCATCGCTTAAGCATTGACGTGACACAGACAGTTAAAGTGTTGCGGATGCTGAGGATTTCCCTTAGGGAACGTTACCAATACACGCACCAGAAGGAGGTATCCATTCCACGTGCCGACTATGAGATTAACCCCGAGACGCGCGATTACGAGCGGGACGACGAGGTGAAGCTTTCGGACAAGGTTAAGTCCGCCAAGGACACGCACCTGCTGCGCAGCCGCCTTAAGCTTGAGCTCGACAAGAAGGCGTGCAGCTGGAGCCCCTTCGTCAGCGTGGAGGCGATGAACTACTTCCGCCAGAAGAACACCGTAGAGGAAGAGGGGGAAGAAGGCGAAGAACCCTGCGAGCGCACCGTAACAAAGCGAATGCCCTTGGCTAAGGTGCGGGCGACGGCTGGCACGGAGTACGAGATTAACAAGCGCAACAGCTTGGGGCTCGCCTACGTCTTCACCTACGACAAGCAGGACAAGGAGCGCTTCCACGCCATTAGCCTAAGCTATAACATTAAGTTCTGAAGCACTAAACACATTAAGGAAATGAGACAGTTCATACTAATCGCAGCACTGCTCACCGTGGCGTGCCTGCAAACGAGGGCGGACGACTACAAGTACCTCACCGCCGCCTACGACAACACCGAGGAGAGCTACGAGCTGGCGACGGTGCAGAAGATAACCTTCGAGGACGGAAACGTGGTAATCACTACCTCTCAGGGCATTGTCACGCTGCCCGAAGACCAGATGCAGAAGATGTACTTCAGCTCGACAGCCACTGCCGTAGAAAGCCTTGCGACAGAGAGCACGGGGCTTAGCTACAGCGACGGGCTGCTCCACGCCTCGGGCAAGGCTATGCTCTACGTCTACAGCTCGGCAGGGCAGCTCCTGCAAGCAGCAAGCGTTGACGGTGAGATGAGCATAAGCCTCCGAAGCCTGCCCGAGGGCGTGTACATTGTGAATATGGGAGGGGAAACTATAAAGGTATTAAGGAAGTAAACTATGAAGAAGCTATTAACCCTCGCCCTCGCCCTGCTCTCAGCCGCGGCACAAGCTCAGACCCACATCCGCGTTTGGCAGAACGACGAGAGCAACCGCATCAAGATTGCCAACGTTGGGGACATGGTGTTCAGCCAAGGCACAGTCACCATCAAAGGCACTACCTACAACACTGCGGACATCGACAGCATCATCGTCGTGCCTGAGATTACAGTCGCCTATAGCGAAGGCTCTGCCTCAGTCTACATCCCCGAAGCCGCTGCCAAGGACGTGACCGCAACGGTAAGCGGCGCTAACGTCACCATCACCAACACCAACGAGAGCAACGAGATGGAGTTCATCCTCTCGGGCACTGCCTCCAACGGCAGCTTCACCTACAACGGCTCGTACAAGTGCACCATAGAGCTTGACGGGCTTAGCCTTACCAGCACGACTGCCTGCCCGATGGACATAGAGTGCGGCAAGAGGGTGGCGCTTGTGCTCGACGACGGCACGACGAACTCCCTCACCGACGGCTCCTCCAACCCGCAGAAGGCTTGCCTCTATTGCAAGGGGCACGTGGAGATGGAGGGGGCGGGCACGCTCAACATCACGGGCAACAAGAACCACGCCCTCGCAACCAAGGAGTACCTCCAGCTTAAGAAGAGCACTGGCTCCCTCAACATCCTCGCCGCAGCCAACGACGGCTTGCACATTGGGCAGTACTTCCAGATGAACGGCGGCACGCTGACAATAGACGCTAACACGCTTGGCGACGGGGTGCAGGTGGAGACCGCCTCTGACGAGAAGGAGAACAACGGGCAGATGATACTCAAGGGCGGCACAATCCGTATGGACATCAACGGTGAGGACTGCAAGGGGCTTAAGGCGGACGGGCTCGTCAGCGTAAGCGGAGGCTCTATCTCCATCAACGCCAACGGCAACGGCTCACGCGGCATACAGACGGCAGGGGACATGGTCATCGGCGAGGAGGACAACCCGACCTCCATCACCATCGCCGCCAAAGGGGCTCGATGCACCAACAGCGAGGATGCCGACGACCCGCACCGCTGCATGGGAATGAAGATAGACGGCGACCTCACCGTCAACGCGGGCACTGTGACCGTCACGAACACCGGCTCGAAGAGCCGAGGCATAAAGGTGGGAGGCACTTACACCAAGAACGGAGGCACCGTCTCGGCAAGCATAACGACATCGGACTAAGCACCCGCCCCGCCCTGGCGAGGCAAGCCGTCACTCGAGAGGCAAGCCCTAAGGCACAGGGGCTTGCCTCTCTTCTTTACCCGCCGTAACGCCTACGGGCTACCCGCTAAAGAGCCCCTCGCAAGGGGTTCAACTGAGCCCCTCGCAAGGGGTTGCCCCGAACCCCTCGCAAGGGGTTGTCTGGCGACTCCTATACAAGCGTAACAGCGGGTGTTATACAGGCGCAACGACGGGTGTTATACCTTCGCAACAACTACCCTTACACCTTCGCAACAGCAACCCTTATACCTTCGCAACGGTCCCCACAAACGAACCCCCAGAGGGGGTTCAATACGAGTAGCCGTGGGTTGAACAACCCACGGTAAGGTGCATCGCACCTATTGAGTGCCGGAGGTACTCAACGTTACACCCAAACGCAGCCAAACGTGTTGAGTACCTCCGGCACTCAACCTACGAGCGCACCGAATCCGTGGGTATCGCTACCCAGAAACACGGAGTGTTTCCCGATATTAACGATTGGTTTGCGGAAGCAAACCCACGATAAGGGGCGCAACCAATCAGAACCCCCAGAGGGGGTTCAATACGAGTAGCCGTGGGTGGCCTTCGGCGAGGCTCGGCTGCGTTCGGAAGAGTCAGCAAGCTGCTCTTCTCTCACTTGCACGAGCGTTCAATACGAGTAGCCGTGGGGTGAGGGAGAACCCCCAGAGGGGGTTCAATACGAGTAGCCGAGGGTTGAACAACCCTCGGTAAGGTGCATCGCACCTATTGAGTGCCAGAGGTACTCAACGT